>CAZOFK010000015.1:0-12858 GCA_964579185.1 Microcaldota archaeon | reverse complement strand
TGCGGATTGGCCAGAGAGAGCAGTTACCTGTTCTCTTCGAGCAGTGTGAGCGTCTCTTCTTTTGTATGCACTGCCTGCCTGACAAGCGGGCCTTTCTGCAGTGCAAGGTCGAGGCCCTCATAAGTCTGCTTCTCTGCCTTGTAGAAGAGGCCTATCGGTATCTTTGCATACTCTGTGAGCGTCTCCTCTAGCGCCTTAGCCATGGCCATTGTCATGCTTGTATGGTCGTGCTGCTCGTTTTCAAGCTTGTACACCCTCTGCCTGAACCAGTCGTAGGTGTTGACAGTATTAAACGTTACGCATGGGCTGTATACATCTATGAGCGCAAAGCCCTTGTGCTGTATGCCGTTCTTTATCAGCGCCGCAAGATGCGTAGGGTCTCCTGAGAAACCCCTTGCTACGTATGTTGCGCCGGCACTCAGTGCAAGAGCCAGGGGATTCAGGGGGTTCTCTATGCTGCCAAACGGCGTGGACTTTGTCTTTCTGCCAAGCATAGCTGTAGGAGAGGTCTGGCCCGTTGTAAGGCCGTATGTCTCATTGTTCATCACTATGTAAGTCATATCTATATTCCTTCTTGCTGCATGCACGAGGTGCCCGACGCCTATGCCATAGCCGTCTCCGTCGCCGCCTGTCGCTACAACCGTCAGGCTGTCGTTCGCCAGCTTCATGCCCGTTGCTATAGGCAGTATCCGGCCGTGAAGTCCGTGTATGCCGTATGTGCTGAACGGATGGGGCATCGCAGAGCTGCATCCTATGCCTGATACCATGACTATATTGTGCCTCTCTATTTTCAGCTCGCCGTATGCCTTGAGTATTGCCGCATCAACTCCGAAATCTCCGCATGCGGGACACCATATTGGTTTCACTCCTGAAGTATATGCGAATGCTGTTTTCGCGTCTTGCATTTCATCAAACCTTTTCCTTGTTTAGCATGGACAGCGCTTTTTCAGCTATCTCCTTTGCCGTTATGGCCTCGCCATCGTACCTGAGGATGCGCCGCTCTATCTCGATGCCTGTATTCGCCTTTATGACATGCGCCAGCTGCGCCGTATAATTGCATTCGATGTCTATCAGGCTCTTTCCGCTTAGAAGCTCTTTGACTCGCTTGCTCTCCATGGGCATTATGTAGCTGAATGAGATAAGCCCAAAATCAATACCATTCTGCTTGAGAAGACCGATGGCCTCTCTCGCCGGCCCTGTTGTGGAGCCGAAGGTCACTAAGAAGTGCTTCGCTTTCTCGTTTTCTATCTCTGGCACGAAGATATGCTCGTTTTGCAGCATCGTCTCTATCTTTGTCATGCGCTTAGCATGCATCTTATTCCTCATCACAACTGAGGAGTCAAGGCCCGCGAAGGCATCGCTTATGAGATTCCCGTACTCATCGTGCTCGTCACTGCCTGCGATGAATTCGAGGCCGGGGGTACCAGGCAGCGAACGCGGTGATATGCCATCATCAGTAAGAAGGTAGCGCTTGAATCTTTCTCCTGCTGTACTCTCCATTATCTTGCCGCGGTCTATGCTTATGGAATCAGGATTAAGGCTCTCTATACTCTCAGCATGTTCAGAGAGATAGAGGTCCATCAGTATGAGAACAGGGCACTGATAGCGCTCTGCTAGGTTAAACGCCTCCCCAGCTATGTAGAAGCACTCTTCTACGCTGCGGGGCGCAACAACAATCCTTGGAAATTCGCCTTGGGATGCGTGCATTACAAAGAGAAGGTCAGCCTGCTCAGTCTTCGTGGGCAAGCCTGTGCTTGGGCCTGTCCTCTGCGATTCTACGACAACGATAGGCACTTCTAGCATACCTGCAAGGCCGAGACCTTCAACCATAAGCGAGAATCCTCCTCCGCTTGTGCCGCACATTGCTCTTACTCCTGTGCTGGCCGCTCCTATAGTCATGTTTATTGCAGCGATCTCATCCTCGGTCTGCTTGAAAAGTACACCCTTGTCTTCGTGGGCAGCGAACCAGTGCAGTATTCCGCTTGCAGGCGTCATAGGATACGCGGCGTAGAACTTGCAATCAGCCGAATAGGCGCCTATGGCAAGGGCAGTATTGCCGTCAAGCAGATATCGCGAAACAGTGTCATGCTTAAATTCGTATATTGAAGCAACGCCTTCAAAGTTGTAGCCACTTTCTGCTGCTTTTATGTTGTTAGCAACAACGTTCCCACCCTTCTTTGAGAACATGCCTTCTATTACCTTTTCAAATATGCTTATATCTATACCAAGTAGCCTTAGCGCAGTACCTATCGCAACGACATTTCTCATTATTGGGTCGCCGCTTATCCTGATTGCAATGTCGAGGAGGGGTATACCTATAGGCCTTCGCTTCTCCCCCAGATCATCGGGCTTTACCTTTGTTGGGTCGTATATTACTGCGGCCTTCTCGCTTAGATGCCCTTTCTGATGGGTTATCGCATCCTGGTTAAGTGCTATAAGCACGTCTGCATCGTCGCCAGGTGAGTCAAGCCTTGAATCAGAGATGCGCACTTGGTACCAGACCTGACCGCCCCTTATTATAGACTGATAGCCGCGGTATCCGAAGACATGAAGGCCGCTCTTTGCTGCCACTTTGAGCAGGAGTGCTCCGCTTGAGTCAACTCCGTCGCCATTTGCGCCTGCTATCCTTACACTAACGTTTGTCATTTTATGCACACAGGTTGGGTTAATGCAATACATATGCTTAAGTTTATAATGGTATTCACAGCGTTCAGCGTATGACGTTTTATGACTTGCTGTTGCAGAAGGCATTTAACCTTAAGCTTATAGAATATATTGCAAGGTAATAAAATGAAGGCAGAGGATACGTCAGATGAAGATCTCGTAAGGCTTATATCAGAGAGGAAGCTCCAGCTGCATGAGGTAGATAAGCATGCGGAACCCTCTGATGCTGCAAGGATACGCAGGCAGGGGCTTGAACTGCTTTCATCTACAAAGCTTGAAAGGATAGGCTCTGCAGATCTTGATTATAGATCTCTTGTAAACAGAAACGCTGAGAATGTCATAGGCGGTGTAACCATACCGATGGGTGTAGCGGGGCCTCTTAAGATTAATGGCGGATACGCAAAAGGAGAATTCTACGTACCTATGGCCACCACAGAGGGCGCCCTGGTAGCAAGCGCGAACCGCGGCATGAAGGCCATAACGCTCAGTGGCGGGGCAAAGGCTGTGGTATTGAAGAACGCAATGGCAAGGGCTCCGCTCTTTGAGCTTGATTCAGTGTCTGATGTAAAGGATTTCCTTGAGTGGGTTCCATTGCACTTTGAGAATATAAAGAAGCGCGCAGATGAGTGTTCGGAGCACTGCAGGCTCATAGAGGCCGTGCCTTTCGTAACTGGCAATAATGTCTGGCTTAGATTTTCTTTTGATACGGGAGATGCGATGGGCATGAATATGGTTACCATCGCGAGTGACGCCTCGTGCAGCTATATAGAGAGGGAATTCGGAAAAGCGCGCTGCGTGGCTCTCACGGGAAACATGTGTTCTGATAAGAAGGAGTCATTTGTAAACAGCCTCATGGGACGTGGAAAGAGCGTAGTGGCAGAGGCATTAATAAATAAGGAGGCATTGGCCGGAGTCCTTAAGACAACAGCTGAGAAGCTGAACAATATCAATATAAAGAAGAACCTTCTCGGGAGCGCAAGAGCCGGAAGCACTAAGTACAATGCGCATTATGCTAATATAGTATCTGCGATCTTCGCCGCAACAGGCCAGGATCTGGCACAGGTTGTGGAAAGCAGCAGCGGCTATACCTGGACAGAGGTAAGAGAAAACGGCCTCTACATAAGCGCCACGCTGCCTTCCTTGGAGATAGGCACTGTGGGAGGCGGCACTGCCCTGCCTGCACAGATGGAGGCCCTTTCGCTTCTGGGTGTGGCAGGCAGCGGGAAGCCCATAGGCTCTAACGCACTCAAGTTCGCAGAGATAATAGCCTCGGCAGTCCTTGCAGGAGAATTAAACCTGCTTGCTGCTTTATCAAGCGGTGACCTTGGAAAGGCGCACCAGCGGCTAGGGCGAGGAGGCGCAGGACACTGATGCATTTCGCGTACATGCAACAGTACTTCTTTTCTGATGCGCCTCTGATAAATAAAATCACCTTTATCATGGATCTCAAGGAAGAGGTCGGGCTTCAGCACGGTAAGCGTGGAAGCTCTCGTCTAATTAGAGTGCGCATTAAAACGCGCTGCAGCTTTTAGGCATTTGAAAGAGAAGAGGCAGCAGATGCTGCCTCAGTTTCTGGGTGCGCCAACCTTTGTTGGCGCATATATAATGCATTTACACATTTATATACTTTTCTATTTTAGTAAATGTTTCTATAGTAAAGTATAAATATTTTACTTAAGTAGTGATATTGAGGAAAGCGTAGCCTAACGCGTTATAAGAAGGCAGGCAGCAGGCACATGCCACAGGCTGATCCGGTTTCTGGGTGAGTGAGATGGGTGAGAGTGGAGAGTTTGGACCTGGAGAATATAGCAAACTGCGCAAGGAACTCATGACAGTGCTGGTGGGCAAATATGCCTTAATGGCGAATCATGAGGCAGAATGTACTGGTTTGTCGGGAAAGGCGTTTTCCATTTTGGATGCGTTGGCCGACCTGATGAGGCGCAGAGACCTCGGCGAAATCGTCGAGATTATGGAGCTCTGCGGCATACTCGGCCGTGAGGAAGCACAGCATTTCCTGAGAAGCCGTGCGCAGAAGGCCACGAAGGAGGCAACAGGCCTCCTCCAGGCTCTTAGGATACACTCTCCCTATCTCGTGCCAACTCAGAAATTAAGCGCGCTGGTTCAGCTAGCTTTATATATCTGGATTGTGCCTATAATATAGGTAAAGAGCAGTAGCTGTAGCCATATGTTGCTAGGGGTATTTGATGGAAAAGAAGAAGGTAGAAAAGAGAGGCGAGGAGGACCTTGCTGTGTTTAACATTGCCCGTGACTACACAAAGAAGGTAAAGGAAGCTGTAGATACGATACTTAAAGAAAACAGGGCTTTGCGCGAAGAGAATGAGAGGCTAAACACTGCTCTGGTAGAAATGAAAGAGCTCAGGCGAAAGGATGCGCTTACAGGGCTTGGAAATGAGGCTGCATACATTGAAGACGTAGAAGGCAGGATACTGCTTCATATGAGGGAGGCAATGACAGGGAAGGCGAGGCCTCTCAGTCTCATTGTCGTGGATGGTGACAACCTGAAGGGGATAAATGACAGGTTTGGCCACAAGGCAGGCGACGAAGCAATAAAGCAGATAGCAGAGAGCATAGGCAAGGCATTGAACGAGACGCTTAGGAGGTCTGATAGTGCATACAGGCGCGGCAGAGGCGCTGATGAGTTCACAGTGGTGCTTGAAGATGCAGACAGCAAAGCGTCTGAGGCTTACATAAAGAGACTCCGCAGCATCTGCACTGTAGGCTTCTCTGCAGGAAGCGCGAGCCTTTCCGAAGATATAGCTATAGGAAATTATATAGGCATAGGCAATTATATCATGGGGAGTAGTGTGATAAAGGCCGATTCGCTTGCGCAGATAGCCGGGGTCCTTTTTGAGCTTGCTGAGAAAAGGATGTATATTGAAAAGAGAATGAAATATGGCACGAGTGCGAGATAGCTGGCTCTGCCCTGCACCCGTCAGTACCTGGAAGTAGACATGCCTGGCTCTGAAATACAACTTGTAAAAGAGCAGGTTATGACTTTAGGTCTCTTTCCTCGAAAGCAATAAATATATGCAGTGCACAAGCGTATGCACTATGGCTCATTGCGCTGGTATTATGGATCAGGATAGCGTCCAGGCGTGGCTTCTTTGCGAAGACCTTCTTGTAAGGATACGCGGCGAGCTTATATCTGAAGCCCTGGAGCTGCTGCAGAAGGAGATAAAGGAAGGGCGTGTAGCAATAAACGGAACGCTCCCCGGATCTCAGGATTCTGGCGCTTCGGATACCGAATTCTTTGTCATCAGGAGGCTTATAGCCGAAAGGCCGGGAATCATGGAGAGGTATTCGGCATATGTGGGGCGAATGCCAGGGAAGAGGCTGGATGACACCGAAGTGCATGAGATGGAAGAGCTCAAGCGCTTCCTCTCGGCCATAGACGGCCTCGCTTTGCTCGTAAGGCTCGCAGATGTATTTGGTGCATGGGCAGGGGATATGGCAGATGCTATGGATATGAAAAGCGTGGAGGATGTGCTTAAGGCTACGTCGCAGCTGCGTGTGGAAAGGGGAGAGGCCTTGTCCACTCTTTTAACAGATGAGACCTTTTTGAAAAGCGGCTGCGTCACAGAGGAAGAGCTTGACATGCTCAGGACAATAAGAGGATAGGTAAGCGCATGAGCATAAGATACAGGATGGGTTACCACGTCTCAACAGCAGGAGGCCTCAGCCTGGCGTTTGAAAGGGCTCTGAGCATCGGCTGCACAAGCATGCAGATCTTCATGAGCAACCCACGCAGCTGGAGCATAGAACAGCCAGTTGGAACCGAAGTAGAGGCGTTCAGGAAGGCGGCCGTGGATACAGGAATAAAGCCCGTCTTCGCACATATGCCCTACCTGCCGAATTTCGCATCTCCGCGCATTGAGGTCAGGAAGAGATCTATAATAGCGCTTAAGAGGAGCATGCAGATTGCAGATATACTTGGTGTGGGCCATATAGTGGCGCACCTGGGCAGCCATCTGGGAGAGGGCAGAAGTATTGGAGTAAGGAATGTGGCAGAAGTGGTGCAGGAGGTGCTTCAGTATGCAAAGAAATGCATGCTGCTCCTTGAGAATGAGGCGGGGCAGGGAAACAGCGTAGGCTCGAGCCCCGAAGAGCTCATGGAGATATATGATAGCATAGGCTCAAAGCGTATAGGATTCTGCATTGACACATGTCATATATTTGCCGCGGGCTACGACATAACAAGGCATGAGACGATGGACACCATCAGCAGCATAATTGGCATGGACAGGATAGAGCTCTTTCATCTTAATGATGCAAAATATGCACTGGGCTCCAAAAAGGATAGGCATGCTAATATAGGCTACGGCTTTATAGGCAGGGAAGGCTTCAGACGGTTTTTTGGCTACAGAAAGGTAAAGGAGAAGGCATTTATACTGGAGACGCCGCGCGACGGAGGCATAAGCGCAGAAGAAGAGCTGCGCACCGCTGCCGAGCTGCTTAAGAGCTCCTGATGCATCGTTTTCTGCGCACTCCTGCTTTACCCTAACCTGGGTCTCTGTTCTTACCGTAAATATCGATGACAGGGTATTCCAAGACAGAACTTAATCTGGTATAAGGGATGTGAGCTTCTTTTTTATAGAAGGTGATTCTTTGGCAATATGTAAGATTACAAAAAAACTTAGTATAGGCTATTTTGGACGTTTATGGCACTGGAGGAAGGCGTTTCTACGGCGCAGCTGCAACCTAGCAGGGAGGCGCATGAACCAGCATGTCTGCATAGTGGGCGAGAGCGGAGGGGGCAAGTCCAATGCGGCAAAGCTGCTCGCCACTGAGCTTGTGGACCAAGGCTGCAATGTTGCAGTGCTTGACCCCCATTCAGAGTATACGTGCATAGCCGAGCATCTCTCTGCGAATGTGTACAATGCAGCATACAACGGCATAAATATAATGGACCCTGGCGGAGCTGAAGCTGAGGAGAAGGCAGGCGAACTTCTTGGCATGTTCAGGAGGCACTTTAGGCTCGGCTATGTCCAGTCCTCGATGCTGTACAAATGCATGCGCTATACGTATAACGTATGCGCGAGGAAAGGCAGCAAACCGACGATGCAGGAGCTGCTCCGCTCACTTAAGGCATTCGAAGGGCATGCGCACGTTGCAGAGGCAAGGATTTATGCTACGCTTTACGAGAGGCTCTCTCTAGTCGATGGCATAGGCGCGCGCAGAGCCATAGACATAGGTTCGTTATGGAGGTCCAATAGCATTTTGGTTTTATCTGGCCTTCACACGACAGAGGCGCAGTCTGTTTACATGGAAGGCTTTCTGAGGAGTGTATATGCTGACATGCTTACACGAAGACCTGACGGACGGAGGCTCTTTTTAGTCATAGATGAGGCAGAGAAGCTTGGCGAGAATCCAATGCTCGGCAAACTTGCGGCTGAAGGGAGGAAATATGGCGTAGGCATAGTAGCCGTTTCGCAGCGGGCTAAAGAGCTAGACAGGAGCATGCTGGGAAACGCTGCTCTCTTTCTCTCTTTCTACCAGAGGGAGCCTGAGGAGCTGAATTATGTAGCCAACTATATAGCAGGGGGCAATGAGCTAGGCAGGTTCATCGAGGTGAAGAAGGCCCTTCGCAGCCTTAGATGCGGAGATGCTATAGTCACAGACTCGCTACATGAGCCGTATATAGTGAGATTCGGCAAAGGTTTGGCCAACACGCCGAGCCTTTCCTATGAGATCCTTGAATCTGCAAGGCACGCTATACGCGAGAAGGAGTTGTTCGGGCATCTCGGGAGTAAGGGCTTTTCGTACGCTGAGACTTCTGAAAGGCTCGCCGGACTTATGGGCAAGGGCCTCCTTGCGCACTTTGATATAGGAGCGAAAGGCATGGAGGGGCGCTGGTACATCTCGTACTGGAGGAACAGCCCTGAGCACGATGTCTCTGTAAACGCCCTCTCTCTTTTCCTGAATGCGAGAGGAGTGCGCTGCAGCGTATACAACAAGGCATACGGGCCAGATATAAGCGCATACTCTGGAAATGAGAGCATAGCCATAGAGTATGAAACAGGAAGCAAGTCAAGGCAGCAGATGGAGAAGATGCTTGAATACAGGAAAAAGGCATTCAAGAGGATAATTGTCGTGGCAAACGCTGCGGCAGGAGAGAGGTATGAGGGCATCGGAGGTGCTGAGAATTATACCATTGAGGAATTTGCCGAAAGGCATATAAACGGATTCGACAGAGGCGATAAGAACAGGTAACATGAAGAGGCACAACATTCTTATTTTAAGGCTTCCATTGCTCCTCATGGGTATGTATGGCAGGCATATTCCCTTTTCAAAATGGGCTTTTGCCGCGCGGCGTAAATGGCAAAATCCCAGGGTCATTCTGAGGAGGATAGGTATAAAGAGGGGTATGAGAGTGGCTGATCTGGGATGCGGGCCTGGTTTCTTCACGCTGCCTATGGCCTCTCTCGTCGGTGAAAAAGGGCTCGTCTATGCTGTAGATTCTGACATGGATGCGCTAAAGCGCCTGAACGGCTCTCACGCTTCGAAGGCTAGAATCAGGATTGTGCATGCCGATGTCTCAAAGACAAGGATACAGAATAGCTCAATAGACGTCGCATTCTTTGCCAATGTGTTGCATGACATTGGAAGCAAGGCAGCTTTCTTAAGGGAAATAAGACGCATATGCAAGCCTGATGCCATTGCTGTCGATATAGACTGGAAGAAAGCATCAACAGAATTGGGCCCGCCGCGCAGAGTACGCCTGAGCGAGCATGAAACCAGGCGCATACTTTCAAAAAACGGTTTTAAGGTCGTCAGGCGCCTAGATGCAGGGCCTAACCACTATGGCCTTGTTTGCAGGCCTTTGTAATTCTCGTAAGATGTAAATGTGATACGCATGGAGTTTATCGAAGAACTGAGGTCACTAAGGGAGCAGTTGGATTTCAAAGGCAGCTTTGCAGTGCCAGCTTCGACCGGGAATGTGGTTCTTGCAGGCATGGGAGGCTCAGGAATAGCTGGAAAGATCTTTCAAGAGCTGTATTCTAAAATGCCCGTATATACTATTGATGATTACAATGTGCCTGACTTTGTCAGCGAAAAGAGCCTTTTTATAGCTATCAGCTATTCTGGCAACACTGAGGAGACGCTCTCGGCGCTTGAGTTTGCAAAGAAGAGGGGTGCAAAGAGCGTTGCCATAACATCAGGGGGCAGGCTTGAGGCTCTTGCAGATGAGGTGGTGCGCATCCCGAAAGGACTGCAACCCAGATCCGCATTAGGGTATATGCTGATGCCTCTTGTAAGGGCATTCGGAGCATTCACTGAAGCTGATATAGGCGAGGCGCGTGAAACGCTTAAAGGCATTGATGAGGAGAACGCCTCTGAGAGGGCGTTAGCTGGGGAGATAGGCAGAGGCAGATACATACCCGTTATCTACGGGCTGGCTCCTTATAAGTCAGTTGCATACAGATGGAAAACACAATTCAACGAGAATGCGAAGGTTATCGCATATTCAAGCAGCTTCCCTGAGCTGAACCACAATGATACTATGGCGCTCCGTGACACCTACCGCAAAGACGAGTTCTATTTCTTGGTGCTCGCTAATAACAGAAGGAGGGAGGTGCTGCGAAGGATACCTATAACTGAAAGGATAACAGGCACAAGGTTTAAGGTTATAGAGGCAGAAGGCCATTCTGAATTAAGCAGGATGTTCGGGCTCGTCCACAGGGGTGATTATATCACATATCATCTGGCTGTGCTTATAAACAAGGACCCTGTCGATGTAAGTTGCATAGAGGAGCTCAAAAAGGCCCTGGCAGAATAAGATAGTCGTATCTGCACGGCTTGCTCCTACACTTTCATCATTTATTCACTATGGAGGCACAGGGCATTCCATTAGCGCTTCTGATTGCAGAAATGATATTACTTGATAGTGATTAACTATACGCTCATCGATTTCTTTACTTCTCTATAATTAAATATACTTATTCCATATTTGCGTTTTATAGCATCTCTAATATCAATTATCTTTGAATCTTCGGTTATCAAGTCTTCTTTTAATGCAATTGCCGTAGCCAATATCAAACAGTCAATATAATCTTTTAATTTCCTTGATAAAATATCTGCTAATTCTACAACTGTTTGTTCATAAAAAGGCTCCACTCTAAAGTCTTTGTTTATAACTCCTATTGCATCTATCGCTAACTGTGGCGGTAGCCGAAGCTTTGCAACTTTAGCCTGCAGTTCAAATAAGGAGATCAGGCTCACTCCTATCTCTTCAATGGAAAAGTCGGTCGCACCTTCATATACTGCTCTCAGCAAATCTGTATCTATCTCAAGGCTTGAAAGTCGTAGTAGGTATGTTGTATCAATAATCAAGATTGCACCGATTTGGATAATTCATGCCTGAATCTTTCAAACTGCTTTTGGGTCACCTTGGCAACAGGCTTAGAATAAAGTAATTGCCTTAATTTATCCCTATTGGATAAATTTCTTTTTAATATTTTATTAATTACTTTAGATATAGCTTTTGAACTATTATATTCATCTACACTCTCCTTAACAAGCGCATCATACACTTCCTTTTCAAGCAAAATTGTAGTCCTTCTTACAGCCATCTTTATCACCTATATGTTTATATGCCTAAACATATAAATATCTTTCATTACGTTATATTATCTAAATAATGTCAGCAAGCAACGCGGGGGAATCTGATTTTGTTGCTCTCGCAGAGCAGATTTGGAGGCACAGGGAATCGAACCCAGACCTTCACCGTGTAAGGGTGATGTCCTACCATTAGACTATGCCTCCTTTTTTATCTGCTGTGCCTCTTGCAGAACCTGTTTATCCTGTCTATGGCAGAGGCCATGACATATTCTGGAGCAAGCGCGACTATGCGTATGTGGCCGGGAATGCCGAAGCCGCTGCCACGTGTGATATGCACAGATTCCTCGATAAGGAGCTTCTGCTCGAATTCCCTATCGTCCTTGAATTTAAGCCCTTCCATTTCTATCTTTGGAAAGAGGTAGAACGCGCCTCGCGGCAGTACAGTATGCATATACCTGCTCTCATTTATAAGTCTTGATGCGTTGTTGACGCGCCTTGCTATCTCTGTTGTCATATGAGAAACTGCTATTTCGTGCTCGTGCTCGTTGCTGATGCCCTCTGCCACAGCATATTCGGCAGGGGTGCTGGCCGAGAGGCGCAACCTGGCCATGGCCTTCAGCCTTGACTTAAGGGCTAACGAGACTCTGTCATCCCCCGGTATCACTGCAAAGCCTATCCTAAAGCCTGTTGCATTAAAGACCTTTGAGGCGCCGTTGAGTATTACGTAGGGTATGCCTTTTGCTACTTCGGATATGCTTGTGAAGTCTGCGCCGTTATAGACTATCTCATCGTATATCTCATCGCTTATTAGGATAAGGCCGTGGTCCTTGGCAATCTCAGCGATGCCCTTAAGCCCCTTCCTTTCCATAACGCTGCCTGATGGGTTGTTAGGGTTGTTTACTAGCAGGTATTTGACTCTGGTCTTGGCCTTAAGGCTTCTTCTCAGGGCATCAAGGTCTGCCGACCATCCTCTTGAAGCGTCGTATGCGCCCAGGATGCCTTTGCCGTTGCAGAATTCGAGAGCAGAAAGGTACAGTGGATAATACGGCTTGAAGAGCGCAGCTGAGTCACCTGGATTTATCAGGACAGCATTCAGGAAGAGTATTGCCTCGCTTACCCCCTGTGTTATAAGTATATCATCGATATCGGTCTCAAGACCATAGAGCCTGTGCTGCCTTTCAGAAACAGCATGGCGCAGACGCTCCTCTCCCACAGGGTTTGAATAATGGGTCATGCCCTGCTGCAGCGCCCTTGTAAACGCGCTTGTTATGTATTGTGGAGTAGGGAAATACACTGCAGGATCACCATGATTCAGCCTGACAACGTGTTTGCCGGCCTTTTCCATCCTCTCAACAATGCCGTCTTCCTCGTGGATCGCGCTCACGGCGTGGATGCTCCTCTCGGAGAGTATACCCTTATACATTGACCCTACCATTCTTCATAGGTAATCTACGCGTGTATTTAAAGCCTTTTCCTACGCTGGAAGGTTTTCAGAAATTAGGGGTGGCAGAGCTTAGGATATTGTGATATTTCAGTAGTTGGTTATTCTACGACTCTTCGTTCAGCCCAAACCTATGGTCGTACCCCGCGGCTCAGACTGTCCATCTCCATCGG
>CAZOFK010000014.1:0-12905 GCA_964579185.1 Microcaldota archaeon | reverse complement strand
CCCCTAGCATTTAGCATGTGTGGTTTCTTGTTACTGGTATACATAGGCCCACCCCGACCTATTGCCCCCTATTCTTAATACAGTAAGAGCTTAAGAACCTTACGGTAATTGTATAAGAGTTCAAGATTTGTGGCTGAGGGAAGTTAGCAATCCATAGCGAGAAACCCCACATCATTTATGGGTGGGATGAGAGCGAACCGCAGTAATAGCCCAGAATCATCGGAGGAATCCTCATCTAGAAAAATTCACTTTTGCATTAGTAGAATGACTCCACACTCTGTTTCGTTTGATATGTTCTCACTCCATTAGGTTGCTTGACCGGAACTCACATCTACAAAGCCAAAGTCACAGCTTGTAGGTAAATCTCTATTTTGTAGGAAAAATGTCATTTTCCATACAAAGCTTCGTGTTACGACATTGAAGGAAAGGTAAATTTATTGGTGCAAAGCTATATAAACGTTTTCTTCTAATATATTAAAGTTGCGCGCGAAAGCAGTAGGGTTAGTACTTCTTTTATAACTAGGTGTATTGTTGACAGCGAAGAGAAGCGACCACGAATACGTTCCTGTACATGAGAAAGCAGATGAGAAAGAAGTACGCGCCTTCCTTGAGAAGAGAAATCTAAAGATAGAAAACCTTCCTAAAATACTCTCTGATGATCCGCAGGTAGTAAAACTGAGCGCAAAAGAAGGCCAGGTCATAAAGGTAAGGCGAAATGACCATGGCAACGAATACCTGTATTACAGGCTCGTTGTAAAATAAGGCAAAACCCTCCACACTCTTCGTGGTTTGATGAATAATAGCGGGATGCTGTTAAGCTCATATCTGAATGCTGCTACGCTTGTGCAGCACCAGATAGAGAGCTTCAACAGATTCATAGACTCAGGAATCAAAAAAGCAATAGAAAAGCAGAATATCATAGAGCCAAGCGTAGAGGGATTCGCCCTTAAGCTGGGGGGCATAAGGATAGGCAACGCTTCTATTATAGAAGCCGACAGCTCAAGGCGCAACATAACTCCAAACGAGGCAAGGCTCAGGAACATAACATACGCAGCGCCTATTTTCATGGAGGTTGTGCCTATAATAAGGGGCATAGAGAAAACGGCCTCATACGGAGAAGTCTTCGTCGGTGAGCTTCCAATAATGGTAAGGTCCAGCCTCTGCAACACAAAGACAATGACAAAGGAGCAACTAGTAGCGAGCGGCGAAGATCCAGAAGATCCAGGCGGCTATTTCATCATAAAAGGCGTGGAAAGGGTTCTCATAGGCCTTGAAGATGTCGCTTCCAACAGGATAATAACAACACGCGAAAAGAACAACACAGAAGTGAAGAGCAGGGTCTTCTCATCAACTCCTGGTTTCAGGGCCAGGTGCGTTGTAACAAGGAACCAGAACGGCCTTTATTCAGTCGATTTTCCTACAGCTACAAAGAACATAGAATTCATACTTACGCTGCGTGCACTCGGCATGCAGATTGCCGATATAAAGGAATATTCTAGCCATCTGCTGTCATTCAAGAATGACATACTTCTCAACGCTGAGCTTAGTGCAGTGAACAGAGGAAGCACTGCATTGCAGCCTTCAGAGGCCATGCTCGAGATAGGGCGTCTTGCAGCACCAGGCCAGGCTGTAGAGTATCAGATAAAGAGAGCAGAGATGCAGCTCGACAGCTATCTTCTGCCACACATAGGCAACGGCGCAGACTCAAGGAAGGAAAAGGCAAAATACCTGCTAGAGATGGCAAGGAAGGCAACGCTCGTTGCAAACAGGCTCTCCAAGCAGGATGACAAAGACCATTATGCAAACAAGCGCGTAAGGTTTGCCGGGGAACTTATGGAAGAGCTCTTCGCCTATGCCTATAGGTTCTTTCTCAAAGAGGTCAAATATCAGATAGAAAGGACAAGCGCCCGCGGCAGGAGGCTAGGAATGCAGTCAATAATAAGCCCAGATACGCTTACAGAGAAGATAGCCTATGCTATGGGCACAGGCACATGGGTCGCGGGGCAGACAGGCGTTTCGCAGGTTCTTGATAGAACCAACATAATAAGCACATATGCGCATCTGCGACGCGTAAAGTCGCCGCTTGCAAAGAAGCACCCCCATTTCAAGGCGAGGGATGTACACGGCACGCAGTGGGGTAAGATATGCCCGTCCGAGAGTCCCGAAGGACAGGAGGTAGGGCTTACCAAATACCTTGCCATAATGTCTAAGATAACAGTAGGTGCAGATGAAGCGATGACAGAGGCAGAGTTGAAAAAACTTACAGAGATAAAGCCCATATAATCGGATAAGTGATATATTGGAAAATAGGAAATGTTACCTTTATCTAAACGGGCGCGCCCTAGGCTACATAGATGACCCTAAAAAATTCGTGCGCGAGATAAGAGGCACAAGGAGGAAAGGCCAGATATCAGGAGAGGTGAATGTCTTCTATTATGAAAAGCTAAACGAGGTGCACGTAAATACCGATAGGGGAAGATTAAGGAAGCCATACATCATAGTAGAAGAGGGAAAGTCAAGGCTTACCCCTGATCTGTACGAGAAGCTCAGGGCAAAAGAGATAAACTTCAACTACCTGCTTAGAAGCGGAATCATAGAGTATCTAGATGCAGAAGAAGAGGAAAACGCAGTCGTAGCCATGGTATCATCGGACATAACTGAAAAGACGACCCACCTAGAGGTAGAGCCAGCGTCTATATTCGGTTTCACCATAGGCACGTCACCATTTCCCGAGCACAACGCTCTGGCAAGGCATGCGATGAGCGCCAACTTCATAAAGCAGTCAGAAGGCCTTTACGCTACAAACTTCAACCAGCGCTTCGATTCAAGGTCGTATCTGCTCTTTTACCCACAGAAGCCTCTGGTCTCAACTGCGCCGTATGAGGCCGCAGGCATAAGGAATCACCCCAGTGGCCAGAATTTCGTTGTTGCAATATCAACATATTACGGTTACAACATGGCCGATGCCATAGTGATAAACAAAGGAGCCGTGGACAGAGGCCTCGGCAGGAGTATCTTTTATAAATCCTATACCGACGAGGAGAGGAGATATCCCGGCGGACAGAAAGACCACTTCAGGATACCTCCTGCAACAGCCGAAGGCTACATGGGCGAGCATGCATATTCAAAGCTGAGCGAAGACGGAATAATAGAGCCAGAAATGTATGTGAATGACGGAGAGGTTCTGATAGGCAAGGTTGCCCCGCCAAGGTTCCTAGAGGAAAACATAGGTGCAGGAGGCCTAGAGGAGAAGACGAGGGACGACTCGATTGTGCTTAAGCCCGGGGAGAACGGTGTGGTGGACAGTGTCATATTCACAGAGACGCCAGGAGCGACAAGAACTGTAAAGGTAAGGATAAGAAGCCTCAGGATACCTGAAAAAGGCGACAAATTCGCCAGCAGACACGGTCAGAAGGGCGTAATAGCGCTTATAGTAAACCAGGAGGACATGCCTTTCAGCGAAGACGGCATTGTGCCAGATCTCCTCCTGAATCCGCACAGCATACCTACAAGGCTTACATTCGGGCACTTGATGGAGATGCTTGCTGGCAAGGCATCAGCAATCACAGGAGAACCTGTAGACGGGACAGCGTTCGTCAAAGACGGAAAGAAAAGGATAGGCGAATATAGCAAGACGCTAAGCGACAATGGCTTCAACGAGCACGGGGAGGAGAACCTTTACGATGGGATAACTGGAGCCAGATTCAAGGCAAAGATATTCACCGGAGTTGTATACTACAACAGACTGTATCATATGGTGAGCAACAAGATACAGGTAAGGAGCAGGGGGAAGGTACAGATACTTACTCATCAGCCTACAGAAGGGAAGGCAAGGCAGGGAGCCCTCAGGTTCGGCGAGATGGAAAGGGATGCGCTCATAGGCCACGGCGCAAGCCTGCTTCTCAAAGAGCGTATGCTTGACCAGAGCGATAAGACCACAGTCCTCATCTGCAAGCGCTGCGGAAGCATGGGCTACTTCGACCATATAAGAAAAATAGCAGTCTGCCCTATGTGCAACAGCGCGCCAATGGCCGAGGTCGAAATAAGCTATGCCTTCAAGGTGCTGCTGGACGAGATACGCTCGCTGCACATCTTGCCAAGTATAAAGCTAAATGAGTGATATCATGCAGGCAGAAGCAATAGAAAATATAAAATTCGGTGTCATAAGCCCAGAAAGCGTAAAAAAGGTCAGCGTCGCAAAGCTCACAGTGCCAGATACGTACAACGAGGATGGCTATCCTATAGACGGAGGTCTGCTTGATCAGAGGCTCGGTGTGATAGACCCTGGGCTCATCTGCAAGACATGCGGGGCGAGGGCTAAGACATGTCCAGGGCACTTCGGGCACATCGAGCTTGTAAGGCCCGTTATACACTCAGAATTCGCAAAGACGATATACATGATACTTCAGGCTACATGCCTTGAATGCCACAGGACACTTATGACAGATGAGCGCATAGAAGAACTGCGCAAGAGCCTCTCCGAAGAGGAAGGCGAAGAGGCGCAGCCACAGGGCCAGCAGAAAAGGATAAGGAATGTCAAGAAGTGCCCGCACTGCGGAGCCCTTACAGAAAAGATCAAGCTCTCAGCGCCTACCTACTTTACTGCAGGTGAGCGGCGTATGAAGCCCGATGAGATACGCGACATCCTGGCAAAGATAAGCGATGACGACCTAAAGCTGATAAACATAGACCCTAACGTGACGCGCCCTGAATGGATGGTGCTCAGCCTGCTCCTTGTGCCTCCATCAAACGTAAGGCCCTCAATAACACTTGAATCCGGTGAGAGGAGCGAAGACGACCTAACCCACAAGCTTGTAGATATAATGCGCATAAACCAGAGGCTGGACCAGAATATAAATGCGGGAGCCCCGCAGATAATAATAGACGACCTCTGGGAGCTGCTGCAATACCATGTCACTGCATACTTCAACAATGAGACATCGGGCATACCTCCTGCTAGGCATAGGAGCGGGAGAGCCCTGAAGACCCTGGCGCAGAGACTTAAGGGCAAAGAGGGCAGATTCAGGTATAACCTCAGCGGAAAGCGTGTAAACTACTCCGCAAGGACGGTAATAAGCGTAGACCCGTATATAAACATAGACGAGGTAGGCGTTCCGCGCGAGATAGCCGAGAAGCTCACAGTGCCTTTTTACGTTACTGCGTGGAATCTCGACGCTGCCAAGGAGCTACTTTCAAGAAGCACATACCCACTTGCAATCAATATAATAAACAGGGACGGCAAGAGGAAGAGGATAATAGATACAAACAAGGAAGAGCTTCTAAAAGGCGTAGTCCCTGGAGATATACTGGAGAGGCAGCTCTCAGACGGCGACATAGTGCTCTTCAACAGGCAGCCTTCGCTGCACCGCATCTCAATAATGGCGCATAAGGCAAAGGTGCTGCCAGGAAAGACATTCAGGATAAACTACTGCACCACTGCGCCTTACAACGCAGACTTCGACGGAGACGAAATGAACCTTCACGTGCCGCAGACTCTCGAGGCGCAGGCTGAGGCGCTGTACCTGATGCTTGTGCAGTACCAGATATTCTCACCAAGGGACGGCTCCGCGATTATAACGAACAGCGAAGACGGGATAACCGGCATGTACAATCTTACAAAAGACGACACATACCTAACTAACAGCGAAGCCACATACCTTCTGGGCATATGTGGTATATATGAGCTTCCTAAGCAGAACAAACAGGGCCTCTATCCCGGCAAAGAGGTATTCTCAATGATACTTCCAAAAGGCCTCGAGTACGAGCAGAAGACGGTGCAAGGCACCTTCAGGATCAAGGCAGGCAAGCTTCTAGAAGGCGTTATAACAAAGGAAACATATGGAAGGGACAACCGCCTCTTCGTGAAGATAGCCATGGACTTCGGGTACGAAGAGCTCAAGCACTTCATCTTTGTCTCTTCAAAACTGGCCGATGCGTATGTAACGCTCACAGGCACCACTGTGGGGGTGAAGGAGTATTCCATAGACAAAAAGACCGAAGAGGAAAGGAGCATAATAATAACAGAGACGTTTGCAAAGGTGAGCAAGCTTATAGAGGACTACAGGAACAAGAAGCTTGAGCCCCTCATAGGCTACACGCTAAGGGAGTCTCTGGAGCGCATAATAATATCTGAGCTCAATACGGCAAGGTCAGTGGCAGGAGAGGTGCTCATAAAGCACGAGGATGAGACAAACAGCGCCGTAGAGATGGCAAGGTCAGGCTCAAGGGGGAGCATACTCAACCTCGAGCAGATGTCCATGTTCCTAGGGCAGCAGGCCACACTGAGCGGCGGAAGGATCAAACGGGGCTATTATACAAACAGGCTGCTTCCGCACATCGTGCCAAATGACATTGGACCTAACGCCAGAGGATTCATAAGGACTAACTATTACGGAGGGCTCTCCCCCATAGACCTCTTCATGCATGCAGTAGGTTCAAGAGGCTCAGAAGTGTATAAGGCCCTGCTTACGGGCAGGAGCGGTTATCTCTACAGGAGGCTCTCAAACGCATTGCAGGATTATTACGTGCGCAATGACATGAGCGTGCGCGATGTGAACAACAACATAATCCAGACTGTGTACGGAGGCGACATAGTAAGCCCCACCTATACGCAGTTTGTGAAAGCTAAGGAATAAGGATGATCGCATGGAAAAGAACGATAGGCCGAAAGGCGCTATAGAAAACGTCGAGGTGCACAGCGGAGAGCCCGTAGGCATGATTGCAGCACAGTCGATAGGCGAGCCTGGCACCCAGATGATACTCAGAACCTTCCACTACGCAGGCATAGAGGCTACGATTGCAACTTCAGGGCTGCCGCGCATAGTGGAGCTAGTAGACGCAAGGAAGAAGCCCGCAACACCTATAACATATGTGTACCTTGATGCTGAGACAAGGAAGTCATTCGAAAAGTCAGAGGCTGTAGCCAAGAAAATAAGCGAAGTAAAGATGTCCAGCATTGTGCGCAGGTCAATAGAGAACTTTTCAAAAGGCATAATAAAGCTCATACTAGATAAGCAGGCAATCGACGCGGTTGAACTTACCCCCGGGCAGATAGCCCAGAGGCTTATAAAGACCACAGGCGTAGAGGCAAGGGTGGAGAACGACAACATAATCATAAAGCTGCATACCAAGAACATGAAGGAGATACGCACTGCTGCTGTTAAGATAATGAAGAAGACAATACAGGGCCTCGAAGGCGCAGGCAAGGCCATAATACAGCAGGACAAATCAGGCACGTTCTACATAATAGCAGCGGGCAGCAACATGGCCGAGATAATAAAGTTGGATGCCATTGACAAGTCAAGGCTTTATACCAATGACATCTTCTCAATGTACCGCCTCTTCGGGATAGAGGCAGCAAGGAACACACTCATAAACGAACTGAGGAAAACGCTCAAGGAGCAGAAGATAAATGTTGATGAGAGGCACCTTGCCATAGTGGCAGACGCAATGACCTATGCTGGTGACATAAAAGGCATAGGGAGGCATGGCCTGAGCGGGCAGAAGAACTCTGTATTCGCAAAGGCAGCATATGAGGAGACCGTTAAGCATCTGGTAAACGCAGCGACGTTCGGAGAGACGGACTACATGCGCGGCGTTACCGAAAATATACTCGTGGGCAAGCAGATACCACTTGGCACAGGCTCAGTCAAGCTTGCGATAAAGAAGGAGATAAAGAAAAAAGCATAGCTAAGCCGCAGTAATACATTATCTTGCAGCGGGTATTAAAACTTATGCCATCATTCACTTATACCTTCAGTAAGGACTGAAAGCTTTTTATACATGTATCTGCACACGCATTCTAATTTCTCTCTTAAATCTGCGGTGTGCCTATGCCAATTAAAAATCAGACAAGCAGAACTAACATTATAAAAAACGCAGGAAGGCAGGCGCAAAACGGAAGAGTGAAAAGGCAAGAGCTAGACCGCGCCATAATAAATGAGCTCAGATCAAACTTCGATAAAAAATTCAGTAAGGAGGAGGTCGTTGTCCTGGTATCGGGAAGCAACGGAACAAAGTATTACTCTGCAAGCATGAGCGATATCGATGTTGTAATAATCTCTACAAAGAGTCTGAAGCCTGATCAGAGGCTTGACATGGATGCATTAACAAGATCTGCAAAGGCTATAAAAAGGGCATCAAAGAACCTTAAAGAAAAAGACATAATCCTAGTAGCTTTCGCTGCTGTTAAGACCGAACCGTTCATAAGAGAACTCGTAATGCTCTCGATGGCAAAGACTCTTGGCAAAGGTTTAAACAGCGTCTATATGAAGCCACTGCACTCGCTGATCTACACCTCACCCGGCGCCCTTACACTGTGGGAAGGCGACATTTCTCTCTCGCGCTGTCTAGTAAGCAGGGGAGATCTGATCTTCGGTTCAGAAAAAGAAAGAGAGAAGATTATGGAATCCCTCAATGCGCAGACCAATACGCAAACAAGCCCACAGCGGGCAAAGATCATACAGGCAGAGGTCAACCTTAAGGAAGCATATACTATATTCAGAACGAACATATTTCTGAGCGAGAGAGTGCTGTGGGAAAACACGATTAATTCATTAAAGTACATCTCCCTCCACTCAGGGATAGCCTACATGAGCCATAAATACAGCATCGAGGTAAACACCATACATGAGCTTTCAGAGCACAAGGAGCAGCTCCCTGAAAAGGCTCAGGAGCTGCTCGACGCTTACAATGGAATAAGGTACGGCAATGGCACAAGCAGGGGCATGGGCGATCTCTACAGGCTAGCCGCAGAAGCAGTTAACGAATGCGCATCAGGCATATAACAACTCAATAGAAAACAGATGCAAAAACGCGCAGTAATAAATTATGTTGCAGTGGATATTAAAACCTATGCCTCGCAACGTCTATACCTTCAGGCAAAAAGAAAAGATTTTTATACGGTTAGCGGCATATCCAATCGATTCCTTTCCTATAGGTGCGCGTTGATGGTGATTGAAAAGCAGATAGGTAGAGATAGGAGTATAGATACCAAGCCACATCAGGCGCAAAACGGAAGAGTGAAAAAGCACGAGCTAGACCTCGCCATAATAAATGAGCTCAGATCAAACTTCGATAAAAAATTCAGTAAGGAGGAGGTCGTTGTCCTGGTATCGGGAAGCAACGGAACAAAGTATTACTCTGCAAGCATGAGCGATATCGATGTTGTAATAATCCCTACAAAAAGCACGAAGGGCGGCATGAGGCTTGACATGGATGCATTAACAAGATCTGCAGAAGCCATAAGGCAGACATCAGAGACAAGCAAAGAACAACACGGCATATTCCTAGCATCCTTCGCAGCAACTATAACAGAGAGGCTTATAACTAATCATGTAAAAACATTCATTAAAAATCTGCCTAAAAATGAAAAACCTGAACAAATCTTCATACTGCCTATACACTCCCTGATTTATACCTCTCCAGAATCATTCGTGTTATGGGAATCAAATATGTCTCTCTGCCGCAGTCTGGTCGGTAACGGCAAACTTATATACGGAACCGAAGAAGGGAGAGACGAAATTCTTAAATTTCTTAAGGAACAGAACTCACAAGTACAAAAATCCACTCCGCTTGAAAAGATAACGAAAGCCGAAATGCGGTTTAAGGAAGCATATACTGTACACAACACTAACCTCCATCTCGATAAAGCGCTGCTCAGAGAAGAGGCAGAGCATCACATAAAATACGTTCTCAGGTGGTCTGGCGCCGCGTACCTGTTTAAGGAACGCAACATAGAAGTAAACGACATAAAAGAGCTTTCAAAGCACAAGAAGTTGCTCCCTAAAAAGACTCGGGAGCTGTTCGACGTTTGCAATGGAATAAGGCACGGCAATGGCACAAGCAGGAGCACGGACGATCTCTACGGGCTAGCCGCAGAAGTAGTGAACGAATGCGCACCAGGCATCGAATAGAATGTGAAGGAAAACGCCCAGATAATAAGATGTGTGCCAAGCCAAGGCGTTATACCAACGGCATCTTCTCACCGCGTCCCTCAGAAATAGAGACACAAAGAGCATATCCAAGACCGTAAGATAAGACGTCGTAAAAAGGAGCGCGCAGAGCCTAAGGGAAAGGTGGGCATAAATATATCTCTCGGGCATTCATATAAAATACTTGCGCTATTCTGCGTTACAACAGATTCAATTTAGAAAAACATATAAACGGTACGAGGGAGATATGATGCTAGTTTTAGATCAAGGAAAGGATAGTTTATATGGGTGTTATTGTGGGCCATAAAGAGAAGTGCATGGGCAAGGAGCTCATAGACGCGAGAAGAAACGGAAATGCGGAAGTTGCAGAGGAGGTCGTTAAGAGGGTCACCAGATCAGTAGGAAAGAAATTCAACGAGGGCGAAATACTGCTGCTATTCGATGGCAGTATATCGTCAGGTACCAATAAGCGCCCCTCCCCAATTCGCGGCTTAAGCGATATAGATATCACCGCTGTAATATACGAGCATCCAAACGGCAACGGGAACGTCAACATTGAAAAGTTCATAAGGCTGAACAAAGCCGTCTACGAAGCCATAACCAATCTCGATAAGCATAACATACGCATTATAGCATCGCATGATTACCAAGCTGAATCTGCCCTCCAGGGAACAGTCAAGAAAAGCCTCATATTGGATTGCGTTTTCTTCCCCAGCATAGATGCTATACCTATATGGTCAAACATCCGCCTGCAGGAGCTCGATTTCGCAGTCAACATCATTGGAAAAGGAAAACTTCTATTCGGGGATCCTTCTAATCAAGAAACGCTGCTTAATGATCTGATAGATAAAAACAAGCTGAACGGAGGCAAGATCGAAATGACCCGCTTGGAAAAAGCAATAGTGACCTCGGAGAAGATCCTGGTCGATGCGAATGTGCTACTCGTGGCGAACAAGCATATACCTATGGAAACACTCGTCTTTGACACGCTCAAGAAAATGAAGATTATTGTTGTTAATGTTGTAGGCTCAAAACTTAAGGAGTTGAGCGGCGCATATCACGGCAGCATAAGCGAGATCCTTGCCTCCGATAGCAAAAATATGCTCCCCAAGTATATGCTCCAATTTACTGAAGACGTCAGTAAAGCAAGGGAGGCAGACGATATCAGCAAAAAAGACCTCATAAAATTGCATAGGAAGGCAGCAGAAATGATAAAGCAGGCTGCAGACACGATAAAGCAGGCTGCAGACACGATAAGCAGCCCTGCCACGTAGGGCACACCTGAGCATCAGACAGTCCGCACCTAAGGCATTATCCTGGCTTTATCTTCTCGAAGAGATGCCCTCCTTTCAAAACCCTTCCTTCAAATTTTTCGAAACTGCATGATTCCAGCCCCTGCCTTGGGGTTCCAAGCTGCTGTCTTATCCTTTCTGATGCAGCAGGCATGAAGGGTTCCAGCATTATGGCTATTATCCTAAGCGCCTCCAGCAGGTTATAAAGGACATTGGCCAGATCCTTCCCGGAAAGCGTCCACGCATTCTTCTCATTTATGTAGCGGTTGGACGCCCTCACGAACTCCCATATCATCTCAAGCGCACCTGAGAGGTCAACTGAGTCTACCTTTTCACATATGCCTTTCAGGTCAAGATGCACCTCAAGCTCAGGCGAGCCCTCTATCGTGCCATTGAACTTCTCAGCGAGGGAGAGCACTCTGTACGTAAGATTTCCCAGGTCGTCAACGAGCTCGCCGTTGATTCTTGCCACAAGTGCCTTTTCTGAGAAGTTGCCGTCGCCTCCCAGAGGCATCTCCTTTATCATAAAATACCTTAAGGCATCGACCCCATATTTGGCTGCAATAGCATGCGGGTCTATTGCATTGCCAAGGCTCTTGCTCATCTTCTTGCCTTCCACAAGCCACCAGCCATGTGCAAAGACACTGCGCGGCGTTTCCAGCCCTGCAGAAAAGAGCATCGCAGGCCATATCACCGAATGGAACCAGTTGATCTCCTTGCCAACTATATGGACATCAGCAGGCCAGAACTTACCGAATAGGCCATTTGGCCATCCCAGTGCGCTTATATAGTTAAGGAGGGCATCGACCCATACATATACTGTGTGCGTCTCATCTTCAGGAAATGGTATCCCCCACTTCACATTCTTCCTCGTAATGCTTATGTCATTCAATCCCGTCCTGACCCTATTTATCATCTCTTCCGCCCTTGACTTTGGCAAGAGAAAGCCCTTGTTGCTCTCATAGAAGTCAAGCAGCATATCCCGGTATTTGCTAAGCCTGAAGAAATACGTCTCCTCCTTTATACGCGTAACACTCCTGCCGCATTGAGGGCACCTCCCCCCATTAAGCTGAAGCTCTGTAAAGAACGTCTCGTCAGGAGTGCAATACCATCCTTCATATTCGCCTTTGTAGATGTCTCCTTTCCCAGCAAGAAGCCTGACAAACGATCTTACTATGCTTATATGTCTCTCATCAGTAGTGCGTATGAAATCGTCATTGGATATGCCTAGCAGCTCCCAGAGGTCTTTGTACTGGGCTACTATACTGTCAACGAACAGCACGGGGTTCATGCCTGCGGCTTCTGCGGCCTTTTCTATCTTCTCCCCATGCTCATCTGTACCAGTAAGGAAGAAGACCTCATCCCCACTGAGTCTGTGCCACCTTGCTACTATATCAGCAACAACCGTAGTATAGGCATGGCCTATGTGGGGCTTGTCATTCACATAATATATCGGCGTCGTCACATAATATTTCGGCAAAGATACACCTGGCAACTCCTGAGCTGCATCCCATATGTCACATTCGGTGACACCCTTGTGGTATATGACTTTACGAGGTTCGTGGTTAGTTTGTGCAGGAAGTCATTTCTCTGGTCTGCGATTTTTATATGGAGCTTTGCGACCTGTCTTCTCTGCCTTTTCCTTCTGTGCGAACCTCTCTCCTCCTCCGGTTGCAATTTC
>CAZOFK010000013.1:0-12931 GCA_964579185.1 Microcaldota archaeon | reverse complement strand
CTAATGTAATCCTTTTAGAATAAAAGCCTATTCCCTCTTCGGCGCACCAACGATGCCTATACGTCTCTTTGCAATAAAAAAGGCTAAGTCCGGCCTGAGCGAAAAGCATATAATACCTAACGGGCATTTAATTCCCTGATAAAATGGTCAAAAAGAGAAAGAAAGCCTCTAGCATTCAGAAGCTAAGGGCGCTCGAAAAAACACAGCACATAAACGATATGTTGGAAAGGAGCACCATAGAGAGCGAGGCTCTGCAGAATGCAGGCTACGACAGGCCTGTCGACGAGTCCCACATACTTGATCTCCTTAACGTCGAAGAAGCGAGCCCGAAGAGGGCAAAGAGGTCAAAAGCGCAGAAGCGCACCAGGCTCAATAAGCCTAAGAAGACTCCGAAAGGTGCTAAGAAGAAATCACGTTGAGTCCTTCTTCTCATCCCTCTCTGTATTGCTGCTCTTCCCTACCGAAAGCCTTACTCCGTTAGGGTCCCTTGTTATAGTTATGTCAAGCGCATCGCTTCCGAGCATATGCCTGAGCTCCTCATAGGTGTATGCGCCTATGTCCTTGTTATTGCCCTTCTCCTCTTTGTTCTTAAGCACCTCAGCGCGCCGCTCGATAAGGAAGTCTCTCTTTATGACAGTATATGAGAACCAAAGCTTCGGCCTTTCCACACCATAAATGTCTTCTATGCCGAGCTCCATGGGCTTATATCCCTCGCTCTGATATACGAAAGGGACAACAGCGCTGAACTCAGCCTTTATTGCAGTAACGACCTTGTCAACGTTAGCCTTGTCCCCCGCAACCATAAAATCATCGGCATTAAGGAAACCGACAAATATGCCTCCGCCGCTCTCCTTTACCTTATCCTGAAGTATCTGCGATACAAGCCTGAGTATGGTGATGCCTGACTGGTTTCCGAACCTTGCAGCAAATCCAGCAATGCCCTCTACCCTAAGCCTGCCCATCTCAAAGGCGCTGTCTGCGCCCTTCACTGCTTTCTCCACAGCCTCGGATATTCTATCTTCATTGGGCAGGTCGATGAGCGGGTCGAACCTCTTTCCTTTCTTTTTCAGGAAGATTGTAACAAGGCTCCTGAGCTCTGCAGGATCGAAAGGCTTTTTTATGTAGTAGTCTGCGCCGTATTTGATGCCTTTGAAGCGGCTTGAGGTTGCATCCATTGCGCTTACTATTATGACTACAGTATTCTTCAGCAGCAGATCCTTCTTTATGGACTGGCATATCTCAAGGCCGTCTATTCCAGGAAGCATGAGATCGAGCACCACAAGATCGGGTCTCTCCCTTTTTATGGCATGCATTGCCTCGCTGCCATCATAGACCTGGGCGAGGTCGAATCCCTTTCCCACAGAGAGCGCCATAAGCCTGTTTATATTCTTGTCATCCTCCACGATCATTATCCTTCTCGGCAGAGGCTTGTCCTGTAGTATATAATAAGTAAGGATTCCCCCGCTCTTCCTCGAAGCTATGGCATTTGCCTTCTCTAACTCTCCAAGACCCTTCGTTAGCATCTCTTCCTCTATGCCTACTTCAGAAGCGAATCTCCTGAGTTCATCATATGTGACTTCCTGCCTCTCGTTTATTGCAGAAACTATATCAGATTCAGCGTCTTCCAAGCCCTTCATGCAATCACTAATGTATATGGGGAATAGAAAGCATAATATTCCTTCTCGTATTCTCCAGGTATTCAAGCCCCTGAATAAGACCGAAGGGAAAAACAAAGAGGAGCATGCTGCCTATCCTCGGCAAGTAAGCAAGGCCGTTACTGCATGCTTCGGCACGCGGTCCAAAGCCGCCTGGCCCTAAAGGGATGCCGCTATCGCGCAGCATGCCCCAAGCCCATTTCGCAGAAAGGAATAAAAATTCGAAGTATTATATATGGACGATGGAGACCAGCAGCAGGGCAGCGCACAGGGACAGAATCGGGGCTAAGGTATGGATAGCCATAATAATAGTTCTCGCAGCAGCTGCGATTGTTGCTTTGTCTCTAGGGAGTCAGCACATCCGTGCAGTATCTTCAGGCAGCACCCTCTCCATGGTGAAAGGCAGCCCCGAGTATTTTGAAGTCTCAGGCACACAGCACGTATTCTCAATACTCCTTGAAAATTCATCAGGCTCCGGCGCAGTTGTATACATAAGCAGGTATCCAGTACTCGAAGGGCCTATATTGAATGTTTCCATTAATAGTGCAGAAGTCATTAATGTAAGCCTCGAAGGCACGCAGAGTGCCGATCTGCAGATAAAGCTGCTTTCCAGCGGCAGCAACAGCGCAAGCCTTTTGATGACAGCAGTGCCGCAGACATTCTCAATAAGGACAAGCCCCGGCATAAAGGTGCTGAATCCTACTACACTATCGGGATCCGAGAGCACACAGCAAAGCATACCGGTTCAGGGTAGCACTACATCAACGCTGACTTCTACATACTTGGCAACTACGACAGTCCAGCAGCCCCAGCAAAATACATCTCTTGCGGCTTTAGCCCTTGCAAACAGCACAAACATCGGCATCTTACTTAATAATTACAAGGCCCTTTACAACAAGGATACGGGATGCACATCTGGCATATATAACTCCTCACTGCTTACATACGCCAAGCAATCCCCCACAGGTCCACTCTCCTTTTACAATATGAGCAGGCAGATACCTACAGACATCACTGCCTCTGCGTCAAAAACGGCTGCAGGCTTATATAAGGTTGTATATACAACTATATCCCCATCAGAAAAGAGCATAGCCGTAACTATGTATATGAACTCTGCAGGAGCAGTGCTGAACGTCACTTACAGCGGCACCTTCACAGGCATGAACTATTCGCAGCTCTCCAACTCATATGCATTCCAAAGCGGGATATACAACTCCTGTGCTGCCTATATACCATGAAGCTAGGTTTCCCTGTATACGCAGAGCAGGGCTAATGGGTTATTCCTGCTACATTTCCTGCCCTGCTTCGGGCTCCTCCTGCCTCTGCTCCTGCTTCTTCTTAGGCTTGCCGTATATTGGCAGGGTAAACCAGAAGGTGCTCCCCCTGCCCGGCTCTGAATCTACGCTTATCCTGCCGCCATGGAGATTGACTATCTCTTTTGTTATAGTAAGGCCCAACCCCGTGCCGGCCCCCTCCTGCCTTGTCAGGCCTTTTCTCGGAAGCTGGAAGAACTTCTTGAAGAGCTTCGCCTTGTCCTCCCTGCTTATGCCTACGCCTGTATCGTGCACCTCAACCCTGACGTTTTTGTTCTTGCGCATTATCTTGACGCTTATTCCTCCTTCCTCTGTAAACTTTATGGCGTTGCCTATAAGGTTCACGAAGACCTGCACAAGCCTGTTAGGGTCAGCAGATATCTCAGGTGTGGTATAATCCACATCAAATGAGAAGGTGAGGCCTTTGTTAACTGCGACCTCTGCCAAGGATTTCACACTAGGATTTTCCTTTATCTCGCGGAAGTCTACCATCTGCAGATCGAGCTTTATCTTTCCTGAAGAGAGCTTTGCAACATCGAGTATCTGCTGTATAAGCTGCATAAGCCTGTTGGCTTCATCTATTATTATGTTTATGTTCTTTCTTTGCTCCTCATTCACGGGCCCGAACTCGCCTCCCAGCAGCAGCTTGGAGAAACCCATTATGTTTGTTATTGGAGTCTTAAGGTCGTGCGATATGTTGTATATGAACTGCGTCTTAAGCTTGCCCTCAGCTTCGCTCTTCTCCATATCCCTCGCAAGTTCATCTATCTTGATCCTAAGGTCCTGTATGAGCATCTTCGATGAGAGTTCTCTTCCTATAAGCATGTAACCGCTTATGCGTCCATCCTCTGCCTTCACTGTCTTGACGTATTCCTGGAACGGGAGAACCTGCCCGCTCTTTCCTAAGAGCCTTACAGAGACGTCAGAGACGACTGATTTTTCCCTGGCGATATTCAGGGAGAAGCCAAGGCGCTCCTTGCTTTCTGAATCGGCGCATATGTTTAGGAGCGGCATGCCTTCAATCTCGCTGCTTTTGTACCCTAACATCTTCTCAGCACTTCTGTTTGCGCTTTTCATGTATCCTGAGTGGTCTGTCATAATCACAGCGTCCCCCGAGAGCCTTATGGCTTCCCTGGCATCCCCTATCACCTCCTTCACGAAGCGCTCAGTATTCTTGCCCAGTATAACCGAGAAGCCCGTATCCTCTCTGAAAACAGTGCACTTCGCATCAAAGAAGAGGTTATTGTCAAGCTTTATGCGTATGTAATCGATATACGCATCTTTTTCAAGGGCCTCAAGCTCTTTCTTAAAGCGTGTCCCGTCAACGATATCAACAAGCTTTCTACCAACGATATTCTCTTTATCCACCCTGAATGCGTCAGGCATGTTGTTGCTCGCCCATAATATGGTGGTGTCCTTGCTCAGAATGAGGAAGGCCTCGTCCTTGCCGCGTTCAAGGAACCTCGCCTTGGCTTCGAGTTCTTTGATGTACGTTGTTTCATAGAAAAGCATATGCGTAAGCGTTTCGCTTATCCTTCTGGCGCTCACTGAAAAACCCCTGCCGCTTTTGAGGACAACATTCACAACAATTCCCTTCCTCATCTTTTCAAGCATCTCAGCGCTGATGCCGAAGAAGCCATACATATCCGCGCCAGGAAGCTCCACGAGTGTCTTTTCCATTATATTTAGCATGCTCTTGTTTGCTTTGAGCACTCTGCCGCTTTTGTCAGCTATAAGCTGTGGCACAACGTTCTCAAAGGCCGCATCAAAGTACCCTACGAGGTTCATGTTTCTCTCAGCCTCAAGCTTCGCGCTTAAGCCATAGCTAAAGAGGCTGCACGCCATGGCTATCACACCGATACGTGCCTGATCAAACGCCTCCTCCTTTGAAGAGAGGAGTGTCACAACGCCGAGCTTCTTCGTACCTGCGGCAAACGGGAGCATGAGGCAGCTCTTATACCCTGAATTGAAGTAGTTTATAAGCTCCCCGAAGGCAGAATAGCCGCTAAGCCTGTTATCCAGATAAGGCTTTCCTGTGTTGAGCGCGAATTCCTCTGCAGTATTCAGCTTTTCCGATCTCCTGTGCAGGTCCTTCACCATGGCCTTCTCAGCGCCGAGTAGCTCAGCCAGCCTGCTCCCGAAGCCTTCAATCATCTCTGACGTATCGGGGTTGGCATTCACAGCGCTGATCGCATCATGTACTGCTTCCTCGAATGAGATGGCCTGCATTAAAAAACCATAAAGTCTATATTGCTCAGCATCTTAACATAAGCATACAAACTCCTCTGAATGATGTAAAATAAAATTGTTGTGGTGACATGGAGGTAAAGGAAGTATTTGATGGGGTCTACAGGATCGAGCGCAGGCTGGCCACTATAAACCTTGTACAGGGCCTGCGCGTATACGACGAAGACCTAATAAGGATAGCAGGCAAGGAATATCGGACATGGAATCCGTACCGCAGCAAACTCTCCGCAGCCATCCTCAAAGGCCTGAAAAACATGAATATAACCAGAGGCTCCAATGTGCTTTACCTAGGTGCGGCAACAGGCACAACTGCAAGCCACGTAAGCGACATCATAACCAAGGAGGGCAGCATCTATTGCATTGAGCTGTCCGAGAGGAGCATGCGTGACCTTCTTAAGGTATGCGAGCACAGGGAAAACATGCTGCCGATACTCGAGGATGCAAGGAATACAGAGGCGTATGCCTCTGACGTAGGCAGCGTTGATATCTTATACCAGGACATCTCGGCAAAGGACCAGGCTGATATCTTCATAAGGAACAGCGCCTTCCTTAAGAAAGGAGGTACGGCTTACGTGGCTATCAAATCCCAGAGCATAGACGTCTCAAGGTCCCCAGAAAAGATATACGCAGAATTCATCTCCAAGGTGTCAAGGCACATGCAGCTTGAGGAGAGGATCATGCTCGAACCCTATGACAGGATGCATCTCTTCGCCGTCTTCTCAAAACACTGACATCCTTTCAGGCCATGGCAGTTTCTTTGGTACTCCAAACCACCAATAGTTTTAAGATTATGAGTGCAGTCATTTTACCATGCATGCGAATTATTCGGTATATCTAAAAAACGCAAACCTCGGTTTCTCCGACCTCTCGTGCAGTCACTGCGGTGCGCCTGTCCTCTCACTTAGGAAGAAGGAGGCCGTCTGCCATTTCTGCGAGGGCTATGCCACTACAACAAGGGAAGAGCTCCTGCATGAGAACGAGGTTCTCTACTCGGGTCTGTTCAAGGTGCACGATCTTATAATGGCTGGCGCCACCGACGAAGCGCAGAGAGCGCTCGATGCTGCTATACCTGCAATACCAGATTCTGAAATCGCTCCTTTATACGGAGCTGCAAACATATATGCGCTTTTATCAGACTACAAATATTATGCCCTGGATTACAATGGCAAAGGCTTTATGGAGGAAAACTCAAAAAACATATACGCCTCGCTTGACCTTACGGCGAGGTCTAAGCTTCTCCTCTACAGGGCACTAAAAAAGGTTCAGGCTGCAGATGGCAGTGCATCAGACGAATCGCTGCTGTATCTGGAGTTCATCTCTTATATAAAACTGAAGAGGATAGCCGACGCCAAAAAAACGCTATATAAATTCAAAGATCTCAAAGCAGCAGGGTTCCAGTATGAATACGCCCAGATGGTGTATGCTGTAATCGAGGAAGACGCAAATGCGTCGAAATGCCTTAAACTAATGCTAGATAAAAATGTTCCCAGCGCCTTTTATTACCTTGCAAAATATATCGCAAAGACCACCAAAAAAGCCAAAGAAAGGTCAGAAGCCAGATCAATACTAACGGAATTGATGAAAAAGTGTTATATGCCCAGCGCAGCATTCCTGCTCAGAAAGATAGAGGAGGCGCAGGAAGAGACGAAGTTGTAGTCAACCCTTTATGACAGCCACTGGAACGTTCCTGGAGACGATCGTCGAGAGGCCTGCCTTTTCTACAACCTCTACCACATCATCGACGTTTTTGTAAGCCCATTCTGCCTCTTCGCTTACCAGCTTCATCGTCCTTATCCTTATCTCAACGCTCTTTTTTCTAAGTGATTCCAATGTCTTGCTTGCAGGTATATCCCTTATGGCCTGGTGTCTCGACATGACCCTCCCAGAGCCGTGGCATGTAGAACCGAAAGTCTCATCCATAGCGCCCTGCTCCCCGGAGAGCACATAGCTTGCAGTGCTCATGCTTCCGGGTATGAGCACAGGCTGTCCTCCGGCACGGTACTTCTTAGGTACTTCATCCCTGCCCTTCGAAAAGGCGCGCGTGGCCCCTTTCCTGTGGACATACACCCTCCTTCTCTTCCCATCTACTGTATGCTCCTCGAGCTTTGCTATATTGTGCGCCACGTCATATAACAGCTCCATGCCAAGAGCGTCGGAACTCTTCCCGAATATCATGCCGAAGCTCTTCCTTATGGCGCTGGTTATCATCTCTCTGTTGGCAAATGCAAAATTGACTGCACATTTCATGGCTTCAAGATAGGAATCAGCCTCCTTGCTACCAACCTGTGCATAGCTGAGTTCTCTGTCCACGAGGCTTATTCCCTTCTCGCGCTGGTATTCGGAAAGCTCCCTTAAGTAATCGCTGCATATCTGGTGGCCGAAGCCCCTTGAACCAGTGTGCACCATTATCACTATCTGACCTTCATCTAGGCCATAAGCCCCAGCCCTTTTCTCATCGAAGACTCTCTCTACCTTCTGGACCTCTAGGAAGTGGTTTCCTGCGCCAAGCGTGCCAAGCTGGTTGAAGCCGCGCTGCACAGCCTCCCTGCTCACGCTCCTCAGGTCTGCACCCTTCATGCAGCCATTCTCCTCTATATGCTCGAGATCAGCGTCGAATCCGAAACCGCGCCCTATAACGTAAGCAGCCCCCTCTCTGGCTATGCCTTCAAGGTCGCTCTGTGAGAAGCCTGAATTAAGCCTGCTCCCCACGCCGCTAGGTATATTCTTGAAGAGAGCGTCAGAAAGCCTCTGTATGACGGGCCTCACCTCCTTCTCAGTAAGGTTTGTCTTTATCAATCTGACACCACAATTTATATCGAAGCCTATAGCACCAGGAGAAATTATTCCTTCATCGGCGTCAAATGCAGCCACGCCGCCTACGGGAAACCCGTATCCTTCATGGCCGTCAGGCATAACCATAATGCTTCCTACGAGTCCTGGGAGCGTCGTAGCATTCATGGCCTGCTGGAGCGTCCTGTCAGCCTTCATTTTTTCAAGCATATCAGTATTCGTGTAGACCACAACGCCACTCTTCATTCCTGCGCTGTTATCCCTCTCTATCTCAAATTTCACATCAGATACCTTCTTCATATTCATAACTATACCCTATCTATGTTACGGCGGCATGACTATGTAGCATGTGAGCGTACATTTACTTCGAATCGAAAGTATTATATATGGGCTAAACGACATATATAAATATGCCTTTCAATGTATCTAAATGCTGCAGGGGTGGCAGAGCCTGGTCAAATGCGGCAGACTCAAGATCTGTTGGCTTAGGCCTACGAGAGTTCAATGCATTCGAGCAAATCTCTCCCCCTGCATGCATAGTAAGGTGATGTTATGAGTAAAAAGCACAAAGCGGAAAATACTAGAAAAATAGCCAAGCCGTCAAGCAAGGAAAAGGGCAAGAAAACAGGCAGGCTGGTCACGAAAGTAAAGCACGTGAAGATGAAGGAAAAGGTCATGTTTGAGCTGCAGCATTATCCACAGAGCGAGGATTTTACAAGCTCTGCGGCATGCGCGATGATGGTGCTAAAGCAGATCAATCCTGCATTCAAACTCAAAAAGGAGATCGAGTATGAGATATGGCAGGATGCCGTAAGCGGCAGTGTCTGGCATGGCTCTAAATACGGGCTTGCATATGCATTGGCAAAGCGCGGTGCAAAAGTAGGTATAATAAGCAACACAAAGGACGAGGGCTATGACAAGAAGATGGCCGTATACGAGAACGTAAATCTAGATACGCTGATTGCGTCATACAACGAGATAAAGTCAAAGGCGGCAAGCATGGATGTGGGCGAGGAATACGGTACTGTATCATTGCAGCTTATTAAGAAGGCTCTCTCTGCGAACTGCATACCCATAGTCCTGATAAACGCAAATATGATAAACACCTATCTTGACTCATCGCCGCATTGGATAGTCGTCAAGGGTTACGACAAGGACGCATTCTATATAAACGATCCATACTCCGATAGTACTGTAACGATAGATTCGGAGGCGTTCAAGGGTGCACTAGGATTTGAGAGCAATCTGCACATGATCTTTTCTGACGTAAAATCATTTAATCCCCAAAAACCTAAAAAGAAGTAGGGCTCTATCTCATTGCCCTCCTGTAGAACCCAACAACCCCAGAGCTTGAGAAGACGTTTAATGTGTCAGCCGATCCCTGTGCAGTACCCTTTCTGCCTCCTCTAATAATCTCAAGAATCTTCGAGGGCATTTCTTCTTCTTTGGCTACAATGCACCTCTTCTTTATGCTTCTTGATATCGGTGAATAATCCGGAAGCATGACCGGCGTCCCGAGCCCCAGGCTCTCAAGGATCACTATGCCAAGGCCTTCCCTTTCTGACATGTGGAGTATCAGCTTCGACCTGATTATCTCTTTGTACAGCGCCTTCTTGTTCTTATAGAAAGGTCTTAATTCAACGTTACGCGACAGCCTCAGCTTCTTTATAAGCATACTTATCCTGTGCTTCTCCACCCCCTCTCCTACAATCACTGCCTTTAACCTCCTGTCTCTGTCTACTACCTGCCTTATCACGGCAAGCCACTTATCAAGCCTCTTCTCCTTTATAAGCCTTCCGGCGAAGAGTATCTGCCTTGCAGCCCCGCGCCTTCCGCTGTTCTCATCAATAGCCTCCTCTATCTCTGCAGAGTCAATGATCGGTGCAAAAATGCTGATTCTGCTTCTACTAATGCCTAGTGCACAAAGCCTCTCCGCAGTCTCTTCAGAATTCACGACATATACTGCTTTCTTATATCTGAGCGCAAAGCGCGCATACGCCTCTGCAAGGCCGCCTAGGATTCCTATATACTCTGTCCAATACTCCTTGTCCCAGACCTCGTCAACCCTTATTATGAGCCTGCAGCCGCGCAGCATGCAGTAAGCCCTTATTATAGGCAGATGCAATATGGGAAAGGCGTCTGTTATGACGGCATTGAAGCTGTATCTGAAAATGCCGAAACAGCGCAGCGAGAAGAAAAGGGCTTCGCGTATAGAACGCCTGCCATGCCTATATACCTTATGTTCATCGGCGCTGCCTACAGCGTGGTAATCAACGCCCTGATAGGAGAACCGGCCTGACATCCCCTGCCATCTGAGTGTAAAGAAATGCACATCCATGCCGCTCTTTGCGAGTTCCCTTGCCTCATGATTGAAAATCTGCTCTATGCCGCCGTTGTGCCATGGATACGGTATGTCATAAACAAACGCTATCTTCATGATTTCACATGTCACTCCCTACCGAACCGCAGGCACAGCACCTCGCACAACTCACCGCCTTTCATCCTCTGCTATGAGCCTTTCGATTCCTTCCTCTAGGGAGACATTCGCCTTGAATCCTATGAGCCTCTCGGCCTTAGTCGTGTCTGCCTTCGTCTCCATTACATAGTTGGCAACCTCCATTTCAACGTATTTAGGAATGACCCTCTTCCCGAGCTTCGAGTTTAGGATCTCTACCATCTCGTTTATGGAGTAATTCCTGCCTGTGCCAACATTAAGAACAGAGAAGCCCTTTACCGAAGAGGCCTTCTTAAGGGCATCAACAACATCATCCACAAAGACGAAGTCGCGCCTCTGTTCCCCGTCTCCGTACACGACTGGCTGTTCTTCCTTGCTTATGGCCCAGAGAAACTGGCTTACAAGGTTGGCATAGCCGTTCTTCGCCTCTTCGTGCCTACCATAAACTGAAAAAAAACGCATAGCCGCAACACTCATGCCATAAAGCTTAGAATAGAGTTCGGAGAGTCTTTCTATCGCAATCCTTCCTTCAGTATAATAATCAGTCACGCCTGGTATTATGTCCTCTCTATGCGGAGGGGTTATGCCGCTGTATACTGACGAGGTAGAAGCAAAGACCATAGGACACTTCCTGCTTTTCACATACTCAAGCACGTTTATGGCACCTTCCACCACTTCATTCACAAGGTTGGGGTTCTCCCTGTACATAGGCGAAGAAGAGTACATGCCCAGATGGAAAACAAGATCCGCTTCTATGCCATGCCTTCCTATAGTCTTAGAGTCTTCTTTTATAAGCTTCACATTCCCGCTCCTCATTGCCGCGGCTAGATTCTTCTCGGAGCCTGTATGCATGTTGTCTATGACATATACCTTGTTCTCAGAGCAGAGGGCATCGACAAGATTGCTGCCTATAAAACCCGCACCCCCCGTGACAATGATTTCTCTGCCTCTTATGTTCTCCATTAAAAAACCGTGCTAATATGATATTTAAGGCGTAAGATTTAAAAATTTTGTCCTTTTTCGCAGAGAGAAGCTAAATATGTGCCATAATAATCATATTGTGATAAGATGGAGCTCAAAAAGAGTGAAAAGGCGCCGGAAAGCACGAAAGGCCGGTCTTGGGAGGGTACTTCTATATTCATACAGATAAGAGATGAGCGCAGGGCAGCAGAGCTTATAAGAAACGAAAGTGACCTGGCTCTTCTGATAAGGACAAGGGATACTTTCGGAGTTCCGGCACTTAACTATGTGGTCTCGAATTCCGATAATGCAATGTACCTCTCTAGAAACAATCCCGGTGCAATGTCCAATGCAAGATGCGATGAAGGCATCACTGCTCTGCACGCGGCAGTATATGATCACGAAACAGTAGCAATGTACTACGCAAAAAACTATCCTGACATTCTCGCAGAAACCCTATCCTCAGGTGGCAAAACCCCAGCCCTCTACTACGCCATAACACACGAAGCTGTCGCTCTCTATCTTGCTGAAAACAACCCTAAGCTGCTTGCAGAGACTAAGTGCTCCATAGACGCAAAAGTATGGCAGGGAAGTAGCATACTCCACGAAGTAGTCCGGAGGTATAAGAGCGCAGCCCTCCTGCTTGTAAGAGCAAACAGCGAACTCCTTTCTACAACCATTGATGATAACAGGACAAGCGCACTTGATGTGGCTAAAATGCGGCATCCTGAAGTAGAGGCATACCTCACAGAGGTAGCATGAAGCTTGTACGATACAATTTTACTCGTCGGCGCTAACGGCCCTGCCTGCCTCTCTTGACGCTCAGCACGCCTTTGTCTATATCGGCAGCCACTTCCTCTACATCCTTTATCGAGTCAATGCCGTGCAGATAAGAATCCTCGAATGTGGTATAAGAGAGAAGGCCCTTGCTTGCAAGCCCTGGAAACACACCACTCTCTATCCCACCGCGCCTCGGCAGATGCTCGAAGATGCCTCTTTCAATAAGGTATATGCCTGCATTCCTCCAATAGCCGTTTATCCTTGGCTTCTCTTCGAAGCCTATTACCCTTCCGCTTCTGATCCTTACAACACCGTAAGGGCTCGTAAGAGGCGTGAGTGAGATGTCTGCTATGCTCCTGCGTCTCCTCATGCGCCTTATATCAATATTTGTTATTATATCGCCAACGCAGGCAATGAACTCTTTCTCATCTTCGAGAAGGACCTTAGCATTCATCAATGCCCCTCCAGTCCCAAGTGCCTCCCGCTCTACAGAGAACTCTATGCCAACCCCTAATCCCTTCCCGGCCCCAAGGTGTTTTACAAGCTTTCCCCCAAGATGGCCTACAGCTATGACAAAATCCGATATGCCCATCAGTTTAAGCCATTCTATCTGCCACTCAATGATGCTTTTCCCTCCTATGCTTACCATGGCCTTCGGAAGCCTATCCGTAAGCGGCCTGAGCCTCAGCCCTTTTCCTCCTGCAAGTATAAATGCCTTCATAAGCCCGCCT
>CAZOFK010000012.1:10838-13707 GCA_964579185.1 Microcaldota archaeon | reverse complement strand
CTAAACACGCCTTGCCATCCTTTATATCTATGTGTATTCAAAATACTCTTATGTTCTTATCTTTTGCGCCTGCTTATATAATAGGATGGTGTTTGGCTGCATCAATAAGCTGCTACGGCACAACGTATACTTGGTGGATTGAATGTACGATTGCGAGATGTGTGGCGGGAAGACAGGTGCTTTGTATATCATAGACGTCGAAGGCGTTGAGCTTTCGGTCTGCGGGAAATGCTCTATGGGAAAGGATATTATAGACATAATGAGCGAAGAGCAAAAGCCTATGCCGCATACCGGTGCGTCTCCTGTGGAGGAAGATGAGTTAATTGAGGGCTATGGCAGTGAAATCAGGAAGGCCAGGGAGAAGCTCGGCATACCGCTAAAGGTGCTTGGCGAGCTTATAAACGAGAAGGAATCTACGCTGCTCAGGGTGGAGCAGGAGCGCATGCAACCCAGCGTTAAGCTTACGCTCAAGCTTGAAAAGGAGCTCGGGATAAAGCTCACAGCGAAGCCCTCTCCTAGCGTCGAAAGAGCGCCGCGAGGCAATGAGCCCGACATAACGCTTGGGGATGCGGCATTCAAAAAATAGAGATAAGTGATAGGTTGGCCGTAGAACTGGGCAGGCTTGTGTCCAAGGTGAAGAAGAGCATACAGCTTGAAGAGCTTAGAGGAAGGAGCATAGCCATAGACGCATATAACACAATATACCAGTTTCTTTCCATAATAAGGCAGCCTGATGGCACGCCGCTGATAGACTCAAAGAAGAGGGTAACGAGCCATCTCTCAGGGCTTTTCTACAGGACCATAAGTCTTGTTGAGAATGATATAACTCCTCTCTTTGTCTTCGACGGAGCTCCTCCGGCGCTGAAAAAGAGGACACTTGAGGCGAGGATGAACAGAAGGCATGAGGCAGAAGAGCAGTGGAGGGAAGCGCAGAAGAAAGGCATGGTTGAAGAGGCACGCGTGCATGCCATGGCGAGCAGCAGGATAACCAAGGAGGTTGTGGAGAGCGCGAAGGAGCTGTTGAAGCGCATGGGCATAGCGTATATACAGGCCCCAGGCGAAGGAGAGGCGCAGGCCTCATATATGACAAAGAATGGCCTTGTATATGCTTCTGCAAGCCAGGATTATGACCTTTTCCTTTTCGGCTCTGATGTAGCAGTTAGAAATCTTACGCTGACAGGAAGGAGAAAGCTGCCGAGGAAGAATGTATATATAAACATAGATATTGAGCGTATATTCCTAAGCGATCTTCTTGCGAGCCTTGGGATAGGGCGGCGGCAGCTCATACTGCTGGGCATACTTATAGGCACCGATTTCAATCAGGGCATAGAGGGCGTGGGCCCTATGACTGCACTTAAGATAGTGAAAGAGAGGAAAGAGCCTGAGGGTGTGTTTGCTTACGCGGCTGAAAAATACGGAAATGCGCTTGAAGATGCATATGCGGTTATGGAGCTCTTTGAACATCCTGAAGTGAAGGAACTCTCAGAAGAGGAATTGGCAGGCATACTTAGAGAAGCGAAACCCGACAAGGAGGCGATACTGGATTTTATGTGCGATGAACACGGCTTCTCCGAAGAGCGCATCTCAAAGTTTGCTGACAAGCTTCTTTCTGTTCAACAGGGAAGGAGCCAAAGGAGCATGCGGAATTGGATGTAGCCTTATGTCAGATGCTTCATGGCGCAAGCTGCACATACATCTTGTCATTGAATTCATATGCGTTTATGCCCTCGTCGCTTCCTATACCTAGCCTTTTCATTAGCTCCTCTTTAGATGAGGCTTCGCTAACGCCTTGCTCCATGTCTATAACTATAATCCTTCCTTCTGATTCTGTATAAACGAGGAAATCGCGCCTCCCGTTTTTTATAGCTATCATTATCTTTGTAGAGACATTCCCCATCGAAACCATAAGGCTACAGAGCAGTACTGCCTTATCGAAGAGATCGCCTGCTGCATTAAGTATGGTCTCACGCGGCTTCTGCCAGAACTGTATAGGAAGGGCCAGCGTAGTTACATTGTCGCTTATGTATGCGTACGCCTTTTCTATCGTATCATGGGCTTCATCTGAGCCGCGCAGGCTCTTGGCGAGCAGCGCAACTGGCTCATCGTCAGGCGTTATGAGCGTAGGCAGCTCTGCTACATAGAGGCTCTCCTTGCCTTCTATGTACTCCTTGTATCTCATTATTATCGTCAGATACACATTGTTGTATTTCCTGACAAGCTCCTCGTCCATATTATAAATCCTTATCCCAATACAATCATAGTCTTTGTGTTCACAATGCCTTCTTTTGAGTGTATATAATTAAAGAGTATATCCTTCAGGTGCTGCGGATCTTTTGCTATGACCTTTACAACAAGATCGGCCTCGCTTGTTGTTATATAGACGTCGCGCACATACAGTATCTGCATTAGGTCATTCATCAGCATATCCTGTGTGCGCTTAAGGCTTTTAAGCAGGTTTATGTCAACGTTTACAAGTATGAGAGCGGTTATGGAGAAGCCTGCTTTTTTCCAGTCTATCTCTCCCTTATAGTATTTGATCACAGCCTCCTTCTCTAGCTTCTTTATCCTGAAATGTACTGTAGAGAGAGGCGCATTCATCTTCTTTGCCAGGTTGGTATACCTTATTATGCCGGAATCAATATTTGTCAGAAGTTCTTCATCAAATTCGTCCATAATTGTATATTATACAATAATATATAAGAATTTTTCTATTATTTATACCATTATTACATAATTTTGATGTAAATCTATATATACATAAAGAAGAATATGTGTACTGTGAAGGGAAAAGTGGGGGATTTGGGAATAAGCAATATGTTCTCCCTACTGGAGGATGGAAGGCTCTTTCAGACTCTGATTTAGCATCTCT
>CAZOFK010000012.1:0-10738 GCA_964579185.1 Microcaldota archaeon | reverse complement strand
CATCTCTAGGTATTAATGATGGTGCTGAATGCTGCTTCTTGAACTGCACTGACGTGTGTTACCTGCCTATGTCCGCAACATATAAATTAGTATAAGCAGTAATAGGTATTATTCACGAAGGTCTCTTTTTAGGTGGTCAGGCATGGAAAAGAACACTAAGGATATACTTATACTTACAACAGGAGGTACAATAGGTAGCATAGCCGACCCTATAAAAGGCATCAGACCTGGAAACATGGTGATAGGACTGATGCTTAAAGAAATGGGATTTGAAATGGTATACGGACGTGAAGCCAACCATTATGTCTCTGAAGGGATCAGTATCAGGATAGAGGAACTCATGAACAAGGATAGCACAGATATGACTGCCAAGGACCAGGCGGAGATAGCAAAGGCCATATTCGAGAAGCGCCATGGCTACGATGGCATAGTCGTAACGCATGGCACCGATACTATGCATTTTCTATCATCAATGCTTTCGCTTATGCTTAAGGATGTGGATAAGCCTGTAGCGATAACGGGCGCAATGCGCATACCAGAGGATAAGCGGAGCGACGCAGTTAAGAACTTGGGACAGGCCATATCTTTTGCGGCGGGCGGGATGAACGGAATTTTTGTAGTCTTCCACGGCAACGTAATGGAGGGTCCCTGGGTGTATGAGACTAATCCGGGGGAGCTGAGTGCATTCGAGAGCACTAACGGCTACATCGCCAAGATAATATATAAAGGCATAGATTATAGGATGGAGCGCACGCGTGTGCATAGGTATACCTCGCTTGACGCTAGATATGACGATAATGTAGTCTCTATAAACCTTTTTCCAGGTATAAAATCAGATACCATAATTAAGAGCGCATCTGAAAAGCGTGGTGTAGTAGTGGTAGGCTATGGCTCCGGTGGATTCCCAGTAGACATAGTTGAGACAGTGGGCGTGCTTGCTACGCAGATGCCTGTGGTGCTGACAGCGCACTCGCCTAACAAGAAGGGGCTTCCGGGAACATATGAGGTAAGCAGAAGGGTAAATGCTGAGGGTATTATAATAGGGCACGGTTTACAGAGCCTTGATACGTCTAACCTCATCTTCACTCTAGGCATAACACCTGATGGTGCCCGCCTAGGCAAGATAAGAAAGGTTTATATGGAAAATCTTGAAAGGCTGAAGAGAGAGGCATTCAGGCCTATAACGGATATTGGCGATGGAACATATGATAGTGAAATAAAGTCGCGTGTGCTTAAAGATGTTATTAGGGAGAAGACAGAACATACTGTTGCAAGACAAAAGCAAAAGACATAGCCGCCAACTATTAAATACCTTTCTTTTCTAAATATAAATGCCTCATTTCAGATATGATGGTTTATACTAAGTGTTAGATATGGGAAAATTCTCTCTTGCCGATGAGGCTCTCACTAAGATATGGGTATGCAGGAAATGCAAGGCCAGGAATAAGGCAGGGGTTGAAAAATGCAGGAAATGCGGCAGCAGGTATTTGCGCGCTAAGAGGAAAGAGAGCAGGGTCAAGAAATAATTTATATTTAAGTGGTAATCGCATGGTAGAATTTACACCGATAGAGAGCCTAGTCATTCAGGCTATGAAGGACATAGGCGCTATAAATGAAGAGAAGAAGAAGACTGCTGACGACATAGCGAAGAAATGCAACAGGCCGAAGAGCATGGTGAATAATGCGCTGGTAGCGCTTATTACAAAGGGCACTATAAAGCGCGTAGCTAGGGAAAAGGCAGCAGGTTACTACCTGATTGCCCAATAGCTATACAGGTAAGGACATGTCCGAAGACTCTATAGATTTCGCTGCTAAGTACAAAGACTGGGTTGTAATAAAGAAAGCCACTATACATGAGGACATGAAGCCTGAGGAGATTGCATTCCATCTGGCTTCCATACGCCAGACTATAGATAGAAAAGCTTTCGAACTGCTTGGTGTGGATACGAAGGCTCTTGATGATTATGCTGCAAAAATAACAGGCGGCATGAGGAAGGGCTTTTCGAACCTGGCAGAGGCACTTAAAGTCTTGGACACAAAGGAGGCCAAGGAGAGTGTAGGCAAGGCATGCGGAGGCAAGGAGGAGCTCTCTGAGATAGCGGGGACATATCTTTTCAGAAAGGTGGTGCAGAACCTTAAATTTGATTTTGACGTAAGTAATGAGATGCTCTCCAAGGCTTATCCGCATCTGAAGATGCCTAAGCCTCCGGGTAGAAAACCCAAGGTTTAGCCTTTTTCTGCAGCGTTATGCATTATCTGTTATCCTTCAACACCTAGCTGCATACCGTCTCTGTATATAGATGCATTGTAGCCCCTTCGTTTGAGGTATGAGGCAAAGTCCGCTGCGCTTCTGCCGCTTCCGTAGGTGTATATGGCTTTAGGGCTGCACATTTCTATATACTCCAGAGCCTGCCTGAAATCTGCGTGGTCGCTTAGCGGAAACTGCGCATCGGTGCCCATATTGAAGATCTTTGCGAAGCCTGTAGCCACTGCGGTGAGCACCCTTTTTCCATAGAATGATGAGAGGCGCCGCGCTACATCCCTAAGCCTGTGCGTTGAGACTATGCCCATGAAATTGGACCTGAGCAAAGATCCGAATTCCTCTTCGTTCCTGCCTGCAGAGGCATACTCAAGACTTATGCCGTTTGCCCTGTACACTGCGTTTATCGCATTTACCTTGGCATCCACTAGCGGGGTCACGCCTATCTCATTTGCTATCTTGATGATTTCCTGCGCCTTGCCCAGCGGATATGCGCCGAAAAGAAGTATGCCTTTGTTTGCTGCGTTGCTTATATACCGCTGCATTGAGGCTATGACCTCATCTTTGTCACCGAAATCAACATCCGGGAAAGGATATGTCGAGTCTATTATGAGCACGTCTGCTGCCTTTGTCTCTATCCTTTCTGCCGCAACTGAGTCATCAAGCTGATAATCTCCGCTGTATATCAGGCTCAGGCTCGTCTCGCTGCTCTCCGCGTAAAGCTGCGAAGATCCCAGAATGTGCCCTGCCGGAAGCAGGTGCATGCCTAACGGTTCTCTTATAACAGAAACTGATTTTCCCCTCACCTCCAGCAGCTCTTGAGTTATCCTGCTAGAAAAGATAGCGCTGCCTTTCCTTACGCCAGATATATGATCGGAATGCGCATGCGATACGAAATTCAGATCAGAGTTAGGATCCTTGCGGTCCAGAGCCACGCTGTATGCGCCTATGTGCAGTGCCACGATGTCGCCCATCAGCTATCTCGCGTGAGGTTTATATACTTTTATTGAGTAAAGATAGTACTAATCTAAGTGGTAGAATGACTGAGAAACTTATAATAATAGGATCAGGTCCGGCCGGACTTTCTGCAGCAATATATACAGCTAGGGAAGGCTATGGTCCTTTGCTGATAGGTGGCACAAGCGGAGGGCAGCTCGAACTTACCAGCGTCGTAGAGAACTTTCCTGGATTTCCGGGAGGCATAAACGGGCCGGATCTCATTGAGGTAATGAGGAAGCAGGCAGAGGAGTTTGGGACACGCTTCATAGACGAGGTAGTAACTGCAGTCGACCTTGATTCAAAGCCCATGGCCGTAAGTATAGGGGAGGAGGTTTACTACACCGAGAGCATAATAATAGCGACAGGCGCTAACGCCAAATGGCTTGGCATAGCATCAGAAAAGCAGTTTATAGGGAGGGGCGTTTCAAGCTGTGCGACATGCGATGGTCCGTTTTTCAAGGGAAAGAAAGTCATTGTGGTAGGAGGAGGAGACACAGCAATGGAGGATTCGCTCTTCCTGACGAAGTTTGCCGAGAGCGTGACGATCGTGCATAGAAGGGATGCATTCAGGGCGAGCAAGGTTATGCAGGACAGGGTGCTTTCTAATCCAAAGATAAATGTGCTTTGGAATACAGGGATTGGTGAGATAAAAGGGGACAAGGTAGTCAGATCAGTAGAACTGAAGAATCTCATTACAGGAGAATCCAGCGAGCTTCCTGTAGACGGAGTTTTCGTAGCCATAGGCTATATGCCAAATACAGAGATTTTCAAGGGGAAACTTGACCTTGATGAAGCAGGCTATATAATAACAGAGGACGAGGTAATGGTAAAGAAGCGCGGTGTCTTCGTTGCCGGAGACGTTTCTGACAGGTTTTACAGGCAGGCTGTAACTGCAAGTGCCAGCGGGGTAAAATGCGCCCTGCGCGTGCGCGAGTATTTGTCAGACTTTGGAGAATAATTTTTTATGCCTTACACGCATCTATACCCTTTCGTTTTTTGACGCAATGCATTTATGCCATATATACTAAGGAGGATTGGCGTGTGAAATCCACACACCAGAGAAAAGTGGGGATTTGGGTGGGAATAAAGAAACAGTATACTTCTCTCCTATCCTCCATCTATTATACTTACAGAATTGATTTATATACTTTTCGTTGATTTTAGGTTCAGTGGAGTATATAGTATATCGTCGGAATTTCGTAATGATTTTGCGGTTTTCGTTATTTGTCTAAGTTCTCCGATTGCTCTGCATACCATAGCAAGGATGAAAAAGATATAATGAGGTTATGGCAGACCTCTGCCTTTGATTGCTCATACGGTGTATACGAGCATGCGCAGAGCAGCTTGCAATTGCAAAGGAATATATGTTTTATCTGAATAGATAGTATTGACGGTGCTTTTTCATGCAGAATAGTGTTGAACTCACTGTAGCAGATGCGCTTGTTACAGATTCAGGAAGAAGCATAGCTAGGATAGACTCTAAATCTAGAAGCTTCCTGGGGCTTAATACAGGCGACATAATAGAGATCAAGGGCAAGATAAAGTCATCAGCCGCAGTAATATCCCACGCTCATCCCAGCGACGAGGGCTTGGGTTTCATAAGGATTGACGGCTATTTAAGGCAGAACCTTGGGGTAGGCATAGGCGACAAGGTCTTCATCTTCAAGGCTGAGGTCAAGGATGCGGAGAGGATAACACTCGCACCTCCACCAAGCCAGAGGCCTCCTCTTTCACCTGATTTCGCAGACTATGCTAAAAGGAGGCTTGAGGGGAAGCCCCTTACGAAAGGGGATTCGATCCCTATACCCATGTTTGGCCTTGTCTTTAACTTTTTGGTTGTGCAGGTCGTACCCCATGGCGTAGTCAGGGCAGGGCCCAAGACCCATCTCGTGGTCAAGGAGGAGCCTGTTTCAGAGTCGCTTGTGAAGATAGGGGACGTGCATTATGAAGATGTCGGTGGATTAGATGATGCGAAGCAAAAGATAAGGGAGATGGTGGAGATGCCCATAAGGTATCCCGAACTCTTTGAGAAGCTAGGAATAGAGCCTCCTAAAGGCGTCCTGCTCTATGGCCCTCCTGGCACAGGCAAGACGCTGCTGGCCAAGGCCGTGGCTAACGAGAGCGATGCTAATTTTATATCAATATCAGGACCAGAGCTTGTGAGCAAGTTTGTTGGAGAGAGCGAGGAGAAGCTGCGCGAGATATTCAAGAACGCGAACGAGAAGGCTCCGACAGTCATATTCATGGATGAGATAGACGCCATTGCGCCTAAGCGGGAAGAGGCGACAAATGAGGTAGAGAGGAGAATGGTCTCGCAGCTCCTTACCTTGATGGACGGTATGCCGCCCCGCGGGCAGGTCATTGTGCTGGCTGCAACTAACAGACCTGATGCCATTGACCCTGCACTCAGGAGGCCGGGCAGGTTCGATAGGGAGATAGAGATAGGTGTGCCCAACAGGGACTCAAGAAAGGAGATACTGCAGATACACACCAGGAACATGCCTCTGGCCAAGGACGTGGAGATAGATGAGTTGTCAAATATGACGCACGGCTATACCGGCGCGGATCTTAATGCTCTTGTGCGCGAGGCAGCTATGGCCACGCTGAGGGATATCCTGCCCAAAATTGCAGACAGGCAGTCGATACCTTCGGATGTGCTCTCAAACCTTACAGTTACAAGGACAAACTTTGTTGAGGCCTTCAGAAACATACAGCCAAGCGCACTTAGGGAGGTCTTTGTTGAGAGACCTAATGTGCACTGGAAGGACATAGGTGACCTTGAGCGCGTCAAGGAAGAGCTAAAGGAAGCTGTAGAGATGCCTCTGAAGGATCCTGCCAAATTCGAGAAGATGGGGATAAGAGCAATAAAGGGCGTTCTGCTTGTGGGCCCCCCTGGCACAGGCAAGACGCTGCTGGCCAAGGCCGTGGCTACTGAGCGCGAAGCCAATTTTATCTCTATAAAAGGACCTGAGGTGCTGAGCAAATATGTGGGAGAGAGCGAGAAGACAGTACGGGAGATTTTCAGGAAGGCAAGGCTCGCAGCGCCGTGCATAATATTTGTAGATGAGGTGGATGCCATAGCCAGGCCCAGAGACGGCTATGAAGACACCCATGTAACGGAGAGAGTAGTTGACACCCTCCTTACAGAGATGGACGGCCTTCAGGAATTGAAGAATGTCATTGTGCTGGCTGCTACTAATAGGCCTGAGGATATAGATGCCGCGCTCCTGAGACCAGGCAGATTCGACAAGATCATAGATATACCAATGCCTGACTCTACGGCAAGGCTCGAAATATTTAAGATACACACCAAGCGCATGCCTCTTGACAAGAGCGTTGATTTGGAAGGGCTCGCCTCCATGACAGACAACTACACAGGAGCAGAGATAGAGAACATATGCAGGGAGGCAGGTATGAATGCTATAAGGAACAATAGGGATATTGTAGTGTTTGACGATTTCAAAAAGGCTCTGCGTGAGGTAAGGCCTGCCATACCTAAGGAAGTGGCAGAGAGAATAAGGCGCTTCAAGGAGGAGCCCGAGAGCATGTACAGGTAGAGTTTATGCAAATAGTATATTCTGATAGGAAGAGCGGGAAGACAGCGCAGAGTGAAATTCCCAAAGACAGGGAGCATGTTGCGCTAGGCAAGAAGATTGGCGAGAGCGTGGACGGTGCCGTTGTTGGCATGGAGGGCTACAAGCTCAAGATAACAGGGCTCAGCGACAACACAGGCGCGCCTTCAAGGAATGAGATAGAAGGCACAAGAAAGGCAAGACCCCTGCTGGGCTATGGCGTAGGCATGAGAAATAAGGGAAAGGGATATAGGGCAAGGAGGCTTGTGCGCGGAAACACAGTAAGCGCAGACACAGCGCAGATAAACACAGTGATAGAGGAATATGGCACTGCGCCTGCAGAGAGCCTCTTCAAGAAGAAAGAGAAGGCAGAATAGCAGCTGCGCCCCTTTGTATTGTTGCAAGTGAACGCATGTTTGAGCAAAGCGAGATGAATATAGGTACGCTGGGTCATGTCGACCATGGAAAGACTACACTTGTGTATGCGCTGACGCATACGTGGACAGACATACACAGCGAGAGCGTGAAGAGGAGCATGACGATAAAGCTCGGGTATGCCGACATGCTAATAAAGAGGTGCGGCTCTGGTTATTATACGACGTATGATAGATGCAAAGATGATTCTGTGGCAGAGCCCTTCAGGAGGGTATCCCTCCTTGACGCGCCGGGGCACGAAACACTCATGGCAACTGCAATAGCAGGCTCAAGCATAATAGATTCTGCCATTTTTGTAATATCGGCTGCTGAACCCTGCCCTATGCCTCAGACAAGGGAGCATCTCATGATAATAAACGCTCTCGGAATCACGAAGACGATAATAGTGCAGACAAAGATAGATATAGTAGGCAAGGATGCCGCGCGAAAGCACTATGAGCAGATAAGGAATTTCCTTAAGGGCAGCGTGATAGAGGATGCACCGATAGTGCCGGTAATGGCTAACAAAGAGATAAACGTAGATGCGCTGCTTGAAGAGATAGCCAGGATTGATGTGCCTAAGAGGGATACTAGCGCGGATCCCATAATGTATATAGCAAGGTCATTCGATGTCAACAAGCCGGGCACCAAGATAAAGGACCTTGTAGGAGGGGTAGTCGGGGGCTCTATAATAAAAGGGGAATTCCACGAAGGAGACGAGGTAGAGATAAAGCCAGGCATAAACGTTACAAGAGACAAGCAGAAGCGCGAGGTGTATGAGCCAATAATAACTAAGATAAGCAGCCTCTCGGCAGGCAGCAAGGTATTGAAGGCTGTGACTGCGGGGGGTCTCGTGGCCGTGGGTACCGAAGCGGATCCGTCATTCACCAAGGCCGACGGCCTTGTGGGCCAGGTTATAGGGAAGGCAGGAAGGCTTCCCGATACATTCAGCGAGATGACACTTATTTACACCTCGCTCGGAAGGAGTGACATACCAAAGCAGACATTCAGGCAGGGGGAGCCCCTTATACTTGGAATAGGCACAGGCACCATTGTGGGGCATATAAAAGGCATCAAAAGATCAAGGCTGGATGTACTGCTTAACCATCCGGCATGCATAGAGAAGAGCATTAAGATCTCTGTTATGAGGAATTTAGCGCAGAGGTGGAGACTTACAGGTTACGGTGTTCTTGCTTAGCCTCTCCCAAGCTGAGAATATGCGTGCTGCTATGCTCCTGCGCGCTGCCTCGCTTTCAATATGGCCTTTAAGCCTGAAGCCTGACGCATGAGGGTGCCCGTTTCCTCCCAGAGCCCTTGCAAGCGGAGAGGAGTCAGCATCTGTGCTCCGTATGTGTCCCGTGCTGTTCCTTGTATTTATATAGACGCCTACGCCAGTCCTCCCTTTCTTTATTATCGCCATGCACGCTGCCGTCGATTGTATATCCTTTGAGAAGCCCACAGCTATGCCACTTCCCTTAGAGACATAAAGTGATGAGAGCATCCTTTCCGTCCTTTCACTGTTTATCCTTTCGAATGCATAGGCGTCGTGAACAATAGCTGAATCTGACAACTTGTTGCTGCGCAGCACCTCTGCGATATGCCTCAATCTTTTATCGGCAAGGCTGCGGGAGCCTGCTGAGTTGTAATAAGTTATGCTGAGCGCATATCTGCCTATGAGCAGCCTCTCAGATGTTCTTCTTGGTGGGATATTGAAGTCTGAGTAATGTACTATTCTGAGAAGAGTGCGCGAGAACGTATCGCTAATCCCTAATTCTTTTGCCGTTATCTCTGTAGCGCAGTACCTTTCGTTTTCTCCTGCTACAATGCTGTCGCACAGCCTCGCCATGTCTCTTATATCTTCAGCGTTCCATGGGTGGTGGTCAAACCAGAATATCTTGCCTGACCTTCCCTTGACAAGTCTTATTATCTCGAGGAAATTTCGCTTAAGGTCCTTGTTCATGCTAAGATCGGTTATGAAAAGTGCATTTATATTGTGCGACTTGCCAAGCCCTGATCTGATATGATGCAGGGTCCCTGCGGAATAGTCAGAGAAAAAAAGATTGGATAGCGGGACATTGAACTTTCTTGATATAAGTGCCGCACTCGCAATTCCGTCTATGTCGTTCGCATGTGTTATTACTGCCATGTTGCGCCCTCGCGCACTTGATGAGAATATGCTGCGCTTAGCTCTACCGGCCATAAATGCACCTGAAGGAATACTGTTTATATATTGTTTGCATGCTAAATACCTTTACGTAAAAAGAGTGACACTCTGGGTGAGGTAATAGCATGGATGGATATGATAACGTTGCGAAAACGCGTAAGGAGATAGGAGATATCACTGAAAATATTCTTGAACTCTTTCTAAAACGGCAGATTGCCTCGAGAAGGCTAGCAAGGCATAAAAGTGCACGGGGCATAGGGATAAACAATGCAAAGGTGGAGCATGGCAATATTCTTCATGCCAGGGAATTTGCCTTGAAGCATAAGATAAATCCAGGGGCTACAACCGCACTTATGAGATTGCTCATCAAGGCGTCGAAAGAGGAGCAGAGGAGGGAGCTTCGCCTTTATAGAAGGTAATTTGTACAAAACAGTGATACAGTGATTGTTGCGTTCCAGGGCAGGCATGGCGCATATAGTGAACAGGCAGCGCTTAGGTATTTCGGGAGAGGCACTGATACGTTGCCTTTTGATACGCTCTCTGAAATGGCGGAGAATATCGGAGGCAAGGCTGCGTATGGAATAATACCAGTAGAGAATTCTGTAGAGGGAAGCGTCACTGCGTCATATGATACAGTACTGGAGAACGCGTTGCTCATCGTCGGCGAGATCATATTGAGGATAGAACACTGCCTTATAGCTAATAGGGGGGTTGTGCTTGAGGATGTAAGGAGGGTATACTCGCATCCACAGGCTCTTGGGCAGTGCAGAAGATATCTGGAAGGCCTTCATGTGGAGATTATACCACAGAGCAACACGGCAGGCAGCGTGGAGATGATCAAGCAGAACGGGATGCTTGATGCAGCCGCAGTGGCCGGAGAGGCTGCTGCCAGAATATATGGCATGCAAATACTGAAAAGGAATATAGAGTCTAATAAGCGCAATTACACCAGGTTTTTGATCGTCTCGAAAGGCGCTGCTGCGTTAAAACAGGGCAGCAAGAAGACCTCCATCGCTTTTGTGACCACGCATGTGCCAGGTGCGCTGTACAGAGCTCTTGGATGCTTCGCTGGAAGGGGTATTAATCTTATGTATATACAGTCGAGGCCTATTGCCGGCAGGCCATGGCATTACCGATTCTATATAGATGTAGAGGGACATGTGCAGAGCAAAAACGTAAGAAGCGCAATAGAAGAGCTCAAAAAAGTCTCGAGGTCTGTAAGGGTCTTTGGCACATATCCTAAAGCCAGGATAAGTTCTTAGCAATCCATAGCTAGAAACCCCACATCATTTATGGGTGGGATGAAAGCGAAGGAGGAAGTATTATATA
>CAZOFK010000011.1:1329-13727 GCA_964579185.1 Microcaldota archaeon | reverse complement strand
GAGTGGAAAGAACAGCTACCGGCTATTCAGCAAAAATCGTAGTTGACATCTGAATCGCAGTGATTGAAACTGAGATGTTTCATGCAAGCAGTCAAGGGATGGTATAAGCGTTATACCATCCTGAAGTATACGTAAGGGAAGAGGCTGTGCCATCGTTAGCATCTCCTGAATAATCCCTGGAATCTCCGTTCAGCGGCCACCATCCGATAAGGTCCTCAAGAGCTTGCGGATCAGCGCCTATTCCGCTGATATACATGGAATTTATAGTGGAAGGGCCAAGCGAGGTATTGTAGATCTGCACGTTAGCCAGCAAGATCTGCCCGGACTTGCTAATCCCTAACTGTTCATAACCCATATAAAAGTTTGTACCAGCAGTTCCTGTATCAGCCATGCCTGCACGCTGCGAAAGCTGTTGTTCCACTCCATTAATATAAAGTATGCTGTTGCCTGTATACGGCCCATTATAGAGCTTAGCCACAACGTATATCCAGACGTTTTTAATCCGCGAAGGGTCTATCCCATAGCAATCTCCGGTGCCTGTATTGAAACCAAAGCAGGAAGAATAAAAGATCATGCCATAAAAGCCAAGTGATACAAAGATTGGTGACGTAAAAGTGTTTCCATTCCAGTCTAACCAAAACGAAACGGTGTTGTATTGTCCCACCCCTGTATTGATTTCTGGTACAGATGCATTGACATGGCTCGAAACATTGTTGAAGAGCGCCGTATGGACTGGTAGTTCGTTAGAGCATGCTCCTTTTATTGACATACTGTCTATTGTGCCTGGCCCAAGGGGCCTGATGACCTCGCAGCTTCCTCCAGGTACCTTTGGGGCGTACGTCAAAGGATTAAAAACACCTGCGTAAATCAGCACAGCTAATATTACGGCAATCATAATAAGCACCCATCCGTATGCCATTATGTACTCCATAAGGCTCTGGAGCCTCATGCTCTTTGTATGCGCCCTTTTCAGCATACATATCTACCAGCATACTATGTGGCTGTCACGTTGATTTCTGAAGAGATCCCCTCTTCTCCCTTCAGCTTTATCGTATACTGCTGTCCTGATATGAAGTTCATAACCTCATCGCTCTCTCCATTGTACAAGGAGCCGTTGAAATTAAGTGCTATTGTGTTTCCCGCATAAAGCCTATAACCATTCGGGCCCTCGCGCTCTCTCGATTCAGATGGCAAAGAGAGAGTGCCATTTTTCATTACCAAAAAGTTTACACTACGCTCAGCTGTTCTTTCCACACCATCATCACTAACATTAAATTCTCCAGATACATGCACATGCTTAAGCACTATGGAGCATCTGGCCATGTTATTCAGCACACTTACCGAAAGGCCGAAGGTGTTGCCCGCTACTGCTATTGACGCGCCTGATATCAGGGAGACGTTCGAGTCAACGCTGTCCCATTCTGCATCCCTATTTGTGCAGACCTGGACAGCAGCATCGTTTGATATCGCTGAAGACACTACTGAATCTGTAACTTGTAGATAGTACTTGAAGAGCCCCAATGCACCTGCATAAACAGTATACGAAGGCATGGTTGCGCCCGATATCGTTGCCGGAGTGCCTGTAGTGACATTGTACCACTGGTATGCATACGGAGGCGTACCTCCTGTTACTATTGAATTTAACACTACATTCGACGTATATATTGTGCTGTCCTCGGATCTGCAGTCATCCCTACAGAAGCCGCTTTCAACGCCATTCATATACGTTGTATCTTCTTTATCACAATGTAAGAAGTGCTTTGGTTGCGAGGTATTTAACACAAGAGTAGAGTAAACAGGGCTTATCGAAACATTAAGTGCTGGGTTCACCGTAACATGCGATGTTGCGGATCCGATGACGTTGTCTGTGTCTTTTGCACTTAGTGTAATGTTATAAACACCTGCTTCAGCAAATGTAAAGCCGTTGCCATTCTCTATAACGCTGTTTGAGAATGTATTCGCAGAAATCGCATTTACAGTATATGCGAATGCATACGGAGGCGTACCCCCTGTTGTAATGTTGGTAAAGCTCACCGACTCTCCTGCATCTATAATCGCGTTCTGCGGAACCATTGTTACGTTCACCTTGGCCTTAGCCTTAACAACCACTACCGCGTTGGCCGATTGTATAGATATACTAGGCAGCGCATTTGCATACGTGCCTATATCTGTCGCCTTTACATAATAGATGTAACTGCCGCCCGCATTGCCATTTACTGTAAGCGCATTCGTAATGGCACCAGGCATCACTATACCTATGCCGCTGCTTGCATTATACCATTGGTATGCAAAACTGCCTGTGCCTCCGCTAACAACAGCATCAAGCAAAACCGAGCCTGTAATGTTTATCTGCGAGGAAGCGGGAATTATATTAATTGTAGGATACGGCAGCACTCCCAAGAGGGCGTTGTTTGATTCTGCGCTTATCTGAGGCGCAGCGTCAGGACTTGTGCCTATATCTGTTGCCACAGCGTAATATATGAAATTTCCAGTATTTCCTCCGCTTAATGAATAATCATTTAGCGTAGCGTATGATATCGGCACACCGCTACCAATACTTGCATTATACCACTGATATGCGAAACTTCCAGTGCCTCCCAGGACATTTGTGCTAAATGCCAACGACTGGCTCTGATCAATCACTACACTTGACGGCATTGCGGCAAGGCTTGGCACCGGATTCACAGTTATTAAGTCCACCTGTGACGGAAACGAGACCTTTGTAGGTGCAGAGTCTTCGGCAATGTAACAATAGTATACGTTTGATGCAGGTTGCACAGTATATGTATTGCTTGTTGCGCCGCTTATCGCTGTGTCTGAAGAGCTGCATACGCCAGGTCCAATTGCCGAATACCACTGATATGCATACGGAGGGGTGCCACCTGTCACATTCGCATGCAGTGTTATGTGCTGGCCATTGTCTATCACCGGATTGACTGGATATATATTACCCATAAGCAGAGGATCCACTATGAGAAGAACATTCCCAGATACGCCATAAATACTTTCGGGCACCGCATTTGTTGTAGTTCCTGTATCCATAACATTTGCAAAATAATAGAACGAGCCCACTCTGCCTCCGTGTATCGTTATCGAGTTAGACGTGCTTAACGTGCCTACAAGAGAATTTCCGTTGCTTGCATTATACCACTGATATGCAAAGGACCCGGAGCCATACGCTACTGAAGCTGAGAATATCGCATTCTGCCCTGCGTCTACGGTAATGCTGGAAGGGCCAGCAGAAACGCTTGGATCAGAGTACACTGTTGGGACATATAGGGGATTATATAGCGTTGTGTTTGTTGCGTCAGTGACATATACGATTATCTCGCAGTGGCTTATACTGCTGTTTATTGTAGGGGCATATGTTATCGATGCAGTAGAATTTTCATGTATCGACGTGCATCCAGGATCTCTTGGTCCAACACTACCACCATACCAATCATACTTATATGGAGGTATACTTGTAGAATTAGGTAAGGCAGTAAGCACTATAGACTGACCTAAATCGATCCTTGCATAGGGAACAATTGTTACGCTAAATACATCTGCGCTTACTGAAGAAAAGAGAGCAACTACGAGTACCGCCAAAATCATATTTATGCCACGCATGAAATCTCCACATATGCCACATCTCGCATAAGAACTATATATCTTTCCTCCCATACGTCACTTACAAAGGTCCGGAGTAGGTGCAAGAAAGCCGGTGCATGGCTAACCTGCAGCTATACCTGCTTACCTCTCCCTCTTTTTCGACTTTCCCTTCATGATGCGCATTGCTACTACGAGCACTACGGCAACTACCACAATCCCTTCTATAATGCCTGTGTATGGATTCATACCACTGCTGGATGCGCTTACAACTGCGTAGTAGTTGTCCGAGCCCGAGTATTCCTGCTGCGCGGCTCCGTTCGGCTGCCTCCATGCCTCATATACTGTTACAGGATATTCTCCTGCCGAGCCGTGCTGGTCAACGCTCGCCCTGAATGTCACGTTAGCCGACTCCCCAGGCCTGAGCTCGCTTATGTAGTATGTGCTCGTCACAGGCGTTATAGGATACTGGCTCTGGAAGCTTACCTGGATGTTCTGCGCATCTACATTGCCTGTGTTTGTCAGGACGAATACTACAGGCAAGTTGGTGGAGCCAGGCTCTATGCTATATGGACCGCTACTTATGCTGAATGTGGCTGAGGGTGCAATGGAGAGGTTCAGCACGCTGTATTTGGAGAATGAGGTCTTGTAGTTTGCCGAGTAATACTCAAGGGTGGCATTGATGCTCGCATTTCCGTAGCTTGAGTTGCCTGCGCCCATCAGTATGCTTTCCTGCGCTGACTGCCCCGCTGCGAGAGTGCCTATGAAAAAGCTGTGCACAGAGCTCAGCAGCTCTGTATTGCCAAGGGGAGCAACGCCCAGCGTCACGTTCTTCGCAGTGCCCGTCCCTGTATTCTGGACAAGGAGCGTGACGCTCTGGTTATACCCGCTGTAAAGAGTCTGCGGCGCAGTCCCGGTAAGGCTTACTGACAGCGAGGGAGTGTTAACTACGACACCTACTGTTGCGTTTAGTGTTTCATTGTAGGGCTTTCCGTATATTGAGTAATAGGCAACGCGGATAGGCAGAATGTACGTTCCGTTGCCGATGTTCTGCCCGGCTTCGTATGTGGCTGTAAGCACTGCCGAGGAGCCGCTCTCAAGGGAGCCGAAAGTGAAGAGCTTAGTGCCCGAGACCTTGAAATCCTTTGTATCAAGAGGCTCTATGCTTATGTTCTTCGCAGTGTCGTATCCTGAATTAGTCGCTGTCATTGTGAGGGTGAATGAACTTCCCGGTGTTATCTGTGCAGCTGACGAAGTTAGACTTATGCTGGGTAGGCCATGCACGTAGAAGCTTATCGGCATGGTCGAGCTGTCCGTCACTGTAATGCTATCTTCTGTAGTCTGGTACGTTGCGACAAGGTCAAGAGTATATATGCCAGAGGCAGTGCTTGAGGGTATGTGCACGTTGTACGTAAAATAGTAGTTAATGCCTCCGTACAGGCCCTGGCCTATGCTGCTTATCAAGTCTGAGCCTGAAGGCGAGAAATTAAGGATGGGATAGGTGCCCTGAAGCCCAAGGTTGACATTCTGCAGTGTATAAGAGTATGCATCGTAGAGCTGGAACGTGAGCGTGACGTTGCCTCCTGCCACAACTGGATTCGGGTTAGTATGCAGGTTGTATATGCTCAGCGCCTGGGATGCGCTCGCGCCCAGGAGGGGCACCATAAAGGCAGCAGCAAGTACCATAAACACGTTTATTCTCATATCCATACTATCACATTCTTGAACATTTAATCTATTGTGCTCTTGAAGAGTCCGAAGCCAATCATAAGCCCTGCCACTGTGAATATTATAAGTATGCTAAAGTCAAGCAGTATATCATGCAGAGGGAAGACGCCGTTTAGCATCACATCGCGTATGCCTATCGTTGCATATGTCAGGGGATCGGCTACGCTGAAAGGCCGCAGTAGCGTGGGGAACGAGGATGCGGGGAAGAAGGCACCTGAGAGGAACCAGAGGGGCATGACTATCGTCTGCGATATTATGGCATATACCTCAACACTCTTTATTCTAGAGCCAAGCATTGTCGCAACACCTGTGAAGGCCATTGCCACAAGCAGGACCATAGGCAGTATCCATAAGAGGCCGGGAATGCCCATTGCTATCTGGCCGCCGAGCATAAGGCCCAAGATGAGCGCAATGATGCCATAGAGCGTTGACTGCACTGTGCCTGAGAAGAGCTTCCCAAGCACAATTGCGTTTTTATTTATCGGTGTTATAAGGAAGCTCTTGATGTTGCCCAACTGCCTGTCGGTTATCATAGACATCCCGCTTCCGAAGACGCCCCCGAAGGCTGTGGCCATGAGGATCACCCCCGCTATAAGGAAGTCCCTGTAGTTGCTGGATGTGCCAGATGTTGAAACAGTTGCTATATTGCTGCTCTGTGTTCCCGCTATGCGCGTGCCGAATTTTGCTGCGATACCCTCTATGGTGGGTATAGCTGCTCCTGTCTCAGAGAACTGACTGCTCGAGTAATATGCATATACGCTCGGAGCATTACCCGAAGCTTTAGGGAATGAGGGCAGTATAACTATAAGCACATCTACCTTTCCAGCGCTGAGCATGCTCATGCCTTCTTCCTGGTTGGTTACAGCCTTGAGTGTAAGGCTCTGGCTTAGCTCGAGGTCATTCACGAACTGCACAGAGGCCTGGTTGTTGGCGTAATTGGCTATAGCGACAGGCACGTTCACCACGCCTGAGCCAAGGTTTCCAAAGAAGAGCAGTATTATAAGGGGGAACATCATTGACCTTATGATATTCGTCCTTAGGTTGCCCTTGAAGATGAGCATCTCCCTCTTGAATATTATGAGCGAATCGTGCAATAATGACATGCTACCTGCCTCGCATACTACGCAGCTTCGTCATCGCTGAGGTCTGCTCGCCTGTGCTGTCTCTGAAACTCTCTCCTGTCAGCTTCAAGAAGACGTCATCCATTGTAGGCAGGTGCAGGCTTATCGAGAGTACCTCCACCTTCTCAGTCTCGAGCATCTGTGCTGCCTTTATCATAGTAGCCAAAGGCCTGCTTTCAAGCACGGCGCTGAGCCTGTCATCCCTTACCGTGGCCTTTATGCCTAGCCTGCCGAAGAGCAGCTTCTCCGCTTTCCCGGTGTCCTCAGGCTTTGTAACTATCTCAAGCAGATTTCCGGCAAAGACCATGCGCTTGAGCTCTGAGGCCGTTCCCTGTGCTTTTATGCTGCCGTGGTCTATTATGGCTATTCTGTTGCAGAGCGCATCGGCCTCCTCAAGATACTGCGTGGTCAGTATTATAGTCATGCCCTCCTTATTGAGTCTGCGTATGTGCCCCCACATGCTGAAACGGCTCTGTACATCGAGGCCAGTGGTAGGCTCATCAAGTATGAGTATCTTAGGCTCCTGTATCATCGATTTAACAAGGTTAAGGCGCCTCTGCATGCCTCCTGAATAAGTACCTGCAAGCGAATCAGCGAAAGAGGTAAGGTCTGCCTCCTTGAGAGCTTCCTCAACCTTGCGCCCCACCACTTCCCGTGGCACGTGATAAAGCTCCGCAGCTATCATCAGGTTGTCGCGCGCAGAAAGGCTGCCGTCCACGACAGTTTCCTGCGTCATAAAACCCATTCTCCTCTTGACCTCATTAGCATGCTTGTCTATATCCATTCCCTCGATTATTATCGAGCCCTTCGTTGATTTCAGCAGCCCCAGTACCATATTAAGTATCGTTGTCTTGCCTGCACCGTTCGGACCAAGAAGGCCGAAGATCTCTCCCCTCCTTATCTTCAGGTCTACGCCCTTTACCGCTTCGAACGAGCCAAAGCTCTTCCTCAAGCCGCTTATCTCTATAGCATACTCACTCATTGAATTCATCCATTATCTGCTTCCTAACCTTGTCTACAGTATACAGCAGGCGCCTGCCCTTCGCAGTAAGCCTGTATTCCTTGCGCAGCCTTGCGCCCCTGAGCCTGGCAGCGCTCCTGACAAGCCCTCTCTTCTCAAGCGCATTGAGCGCATTATACACGTCGCTCTTTCCAAACCTCTTAAGTATTTTGGAACGGCTCTTACTGCACGCCTTTACCAGGGCATACGGGTATGTCTCGTGCTTTCCTATAATTTTCAGCAGCCAGATGTTTATAAGGCCGTGTCTGAATGCGGAATATACATAATTATCAAGGTCCTTATCATACTCCATTGCCATCAAGCATTACTATAAGCATCCTTGCTATAAGGTATAAATTTAAAATAGTCTAATTTTACATTATATAGCAGCAGATATTTATAGCTATCGAAGCAGACGCACGGCACCTCCCAACATCAAACATGCCTTCCTCGACGCTTTCTAATTGAGGGGTTTTACTTATAAGCGTTTCGGATTTTTAGTTCGGCAGGTCATTAAGGATCTATTGCCCTGCAACCTGATGAGACGGGACAGGAGGAGACAACAATACTGAAGAAAATAGGCGACAAGAAATACTGTCCGTGCGGATAGCACCGGGGTCTACCAAAACGTGAAAAGGCACGACCCGTTAGAGGGGATTTTGTCTGCGGAAGGCTTCCTATGCCTCCTCAGACCTGAAGAATAGGAACCTACATGTCAAATTGTGCTTCCTTGCAATGCAGTTAGTCGCATTGATAAGAGCACAACATAGTCGCACAGATAGGCTTATCTCTGTAGAAAACCTCGCCTGCTGATGCAATTTATATAGAGATTGCATCTTATCGTTACCGCAAGCATGTAAGAATCATCATAAAACTAGCGACAAGACACAACGTTACTAGAACTGTATTAGAATTGGGACTACCCGTACTGTAGAAGAATACCCAGACCCATCCAAAAACGCAGCGTTTTACAGCATCGAGAATTTTTCTAATTGAAATTCGGGTCAATTAAAAAGAGTCTCGAAGAGTCCGCATGAGGCAAAGATTTAATTAAATATATAGATGAATAATATGCTGTAAAATAGATAATGGCAATCTGACCTCTGCATCGGGTTTCAGTGCTATCCGAAAAGCCGGAGGTCTAAGCCGTTTGAGATGCCATCATGCTGGATTATGAGAAGATAGAGTCAAAATGGCAGAAGGAATGGCAGAACTCGCACCTCTTTGAAGCCGATGTCAGGGAGAGAGAGCCTTACATGATCACTGCTGCGTTCCCCTACGCTAATGCACCGCAGCACCTGGGTCACCTCCGCGCATTCGGCACAGCAGACGTACTCGCACGCTACAAGAGGATGAAGGGCTACAATGTGCTTTATCCCATGGCCTTCCATGCGACAGGCACTCCTGTGCTGGCTTTCGCAAAGCGCATAGCAAACAAGGACCAGGAGCTCATACATGAGCTCAAGGCATTCGAAGTGCCTGAATCAGAGATAGAAAAGATGACTGAGCCTGCCTACATAGCCGCATATTTCATACGTGAGATAGAGCACGGCATGAGAAGCGCAGGCTACAGCATAGACTGGCGCAGGAGTTTCGTCTCTACCGATGCTAAGTTCAGCAGTTTCATAGAATGGCAGTTCGGCATACTGGCAAAAGAGGGCCTTATAACAAAGGGCAGGCACGCCATAGGCTGGTGTCCCAACGAGAACAATGCAGTTGGCATGCATGACACAAAGCACGACGTTGAACCAGAGATAGAGAGCGAGACTATAATAAAATTCAGGGTCGAAAACGAGAATGCATATATTCTCTGCACGACATTCAGGCCTGAGACTGTGATGGGCACAACCAACATCTTCGTAAGCGAGGCAGGTGCCTACGCACTTTGCAGCATAAGCAAAAGCACAGAGCAGTATTACATCTCGAAGGCGGGCGCTGCAGACCTCAGGTACCAAATAGACATAGAGGTCATCCGCGATGTAAGCGCCTCCGAGCTTCTACAGAAAAAATGCAGGAATCCGGTTTCAGATGCACTGCTGCCTGTATTGCCCGGTTTCTTTGTCAAGGATGGTGTAGGCACAGGCATAGTGATGAGCGTGCCTGCCCATGCCCCATTCGACTATGCCGCATTAGAGAGGCTTAAGAAGGAAAGCTACGATGTAGGTGCCATAAAGCCTATAAGTGTTCTTGAGATACAGGGCGCAAACGCAGGGGAAGTGCCAGCCCTCAGATACATAGAAATGGCTTCAGCAGAAGGCCTTGAAGTATCTGACATGCTCGAGAAGGCAACAAAGATGCAGTACAAAGATGAATCGCACCTCGGCAAAATGATAATAAAGGGCTACGAGGGTATGCCTGAGCCTGCAGCAAGGGAGAGCATCAAGGCCTCGCTGATAAAAGAGGGCAAGGCCCTTGAGATGTTTGCCCTCGTCAACAGTGAGCCTGTATACTGCAGGTGCGGGGAGCATGTCCTCGTAAAAGTTGTGGACGACCAGTGGTTCCTTAATTACGGCGATGAGGCATGGAAGCAGAAGGCCAGGAAGGCGCTCGCCGCTGCAAAGATACTTCCTGAGAAGACGAGGAATGCATTCGAATCTGCAGTGGAATGGATCAATCTAAGGGCTGTTGCAAGGGCGCAGGGCCTTGGCACGAGGTTCCCCCTGGACAATAGCAAGATAATAGAATCTCTTTCTGACTCTACAATATACATGGCCTTTTACACGATCTCGGGATTTATAAAGGACGCTGAACCAGCTACGCTCAAGCCTGAATTCTTCGACTATGTCTTCCTAGGCAAAGGCGGTGCAGATGCCGTTTCAAAAGAAACAGGCATAAGCTTCGAGACTATAAACAAGTGCCGAGACTCGTTCACATACTGGTATAAGATGACCTCAAGGCACTCGGGCCCTGATCTCATCTTCAACCACCTCACAATGTACCTCTTCAACCATGCTGCCATATTCAATGAGGAATACTGGCCCAAGCAGATTGTCGTAAACGGCGTGGTGCTCAACGAAGGCGAAAAGATGAGCAAGAGCCTGGGCAATATAATACCGCTCTCAGCCTCTATAAGGAAATACGGTGCCGATCCCCTCAGGCTTTCTGTAGTCGCAGGTGCCGACCTGTTCAGCGATTCAGACTTCAGCGACAAAGGCGTAAACGGCATCAGGGAGCGCTTCGAGTACCTATATGGCATATGCAATGCGGTAGGCGCCGCAGAAGCGAAAGGCCTCAGGCAGATAGACTACTGGCTATATTCAAAGCTCGCGAGCAAGGCGCTCGAGGCTGAGAAGGGCATGGAGAGCCTGGAGCTAAGGTACGCATCTACCCACATATTTTACAACACAATTCTTGAGCTCAAGAGATACTTTGCGCGGGGAGGGAAGAACGGAATAGTATTGAAGGAGTATGTCTCATCGGTTGTGCTGATGCTGCAGCCTATAGCGCCGCATATCTCAGAAGAGCTCTGGCGCCTTCTTGGAAATTCCACACTTGCTTCCTCAGAGAGGTGGCCCATCCCGGATGCATCGCTTATAAGCGACACCATAGAAGAATCTGAAATGCTTATAGATGCGACAATTTCAGATGCCAAGAGCATAGCAGAGATCATGAAAAAGAAGTCAGGCAAGACTCCCTCTAAGATAAAGATCATCATCGCGGAGCAGTGGAAGCGAGAGTTCAACAATGCGCTTGCAAATGAGAAGAAGATTCCCGCAGCCATAGCGGCCGCAGCTGCGAAAGGCGCAGATAAGAAAAGGCTTGAGAAGTATGCAGGCGAGATGGCGAAGAGGATAAACAGCGTAAAGGCGTCTGCACTTACCGAAGAGGAGGAGTATGCTGCGTTCGAGGACGCAAAGCAGTATATATCCGAAGCGCTGATGACAGAGGTAAGCATAGAGAGAGAGTCAAAGTCAAATTCGGCAAGGGCCGAAAAGGCGCAGCCGCTGAAGCCGAGCATAGATGCGGCCATGTGAAGCGCTGCCGCATTCGTGGCTGACACTCAGCACTCATCCTATCAGGCTAGGGCACCCCAATGCCTGTCCCAATATAAGTTCCCTGATTAATGGCCCCTACTATTGTGTTTGTAGCTGTGTTTATTATTAAAACGTTGTTACCATTCGCAACGTATGCGTATGTTCCATTCTTGGAAAACGCTACACCCCACGGAAAGTAAAATCCCGTTATGGTTCCTGTCACTGTGTTCGTTGCCGTGTTTATTATTGCCACATTGCTGTTGTTGCCGCTGCCCAGGTTCGTAACATATGCATATGCACCGTTAGGCGAGAAGGCAACTCCTTGTGGATAGGCGAAGCCCTGCGTTATTGCCTTTACCACTGTGTTCGTTGCCGTGTTTATTATTACCACATTGTTTGTGTTATAATTTGTGGCATAGGCATAACTGCCGCTTGGCGCAAAAGCAACGCCTCCAGGCCAATTAAAGCCCTGTATTATGGCATTTACCACTGTGTTCGTTGCTGTGTCTACCACAGCAATGCTTCCATATAGGCTTGCTGGTATTGCAAAACCACTGCTATTCGCTATCGCGCCAGCGTTAGTGATGTATGCATATGTCCCATCAGGAGAGATGGCTACGCCGGTGGGGCCCGCTATCAGCGTCGCGTTTGACCCTTCTTCCAATACTCCAGTTACTGTGTTTGTCGCTGTGTTTATTATTACCACATTGCTTACATCTCCATTAGGTACATATGCATATGCACCGTTAGGCGAGAAGGCTATGCCCTCAGGGCGGTAGAAGCCCTGCGTTATAGCCCCTGCCACAGAACCCGTTGCCGTGTTTATTATTACCACATTACCGATGGGGTCTTGGCTACCGCCTCCATAATTGGCTACGTAAATATACGCAGGTGTTTGCACCCTGCCTGATTCTAATTCCACTGCAGTGGAATTGAACTCTACTGTAGAGTAATTGGTGCACTTGCCTCCGAACGAGGCTGTAA
>CAZOFK010000011.1:0-1229 GCA_964579185.1 Microcaldota archaeon | reverse complement strand
GAATTGAACTCTACTGTAGAGTAATTGGTGCACTTGCCTCCGAACGAGGCTGTAAGATTTACCGATGCGGGCCTGGTGCTCCTGAGGTTTGTTGCTGCGTTGCCGTTGCTGTCGGTAGAGACAAGCAGAAGGCCTGGCTTTACCTTAGTGTTATTCGTTGTAAAGTTAACAACGGCTCCGGCTATCGGGCTGCCCAATACCTTTACATTCGCCACAAAGACCTCCTCAGTGCCGTTGTTATAGAATAGCGCCTTTGAAGGGGAGAGATCAAGCAGGCACGTGGGAAACAGCGCACTTACAGACTGCGATGTGCGTGTGCTGAAAGAACCTGCGAATGTCTGTTTCTGCTGGCCCTCGCAGTTCGATGTGCCCGAGACATAAGTACAGACAGTAGCATTGATGTACAATTTGCCCTGAACAAGCATGCCGTTAGGTATCTTATTTTTCACAGAGATAGTACAGACAACAACGCCTCCTGGCTTGACGTAATCAGGAAAACAGATTCCGCTCTGAACCCCCACCCTGCTTGCGTTGACAATAAGAAGAGGATCCTTTATGCTATACTGCTGCGAGTTGGAGAGCGAAGCAATTATGGTGGCATATGTCTCTACAGAATTAGTGCTTATTACAATCTCATTGCATTTTATGCCTGATGCGAAATAGCACTGATTCGGTGGCAGAGAGGCAGGCGCAAGTATAAAAAAGTATATGCCTACAAGCGCCAGCGCTATAAGTATTATGACAAAGCTGTATGTGAACAGGTATTCCATAGAGACCTGTTCATGCCTCTTTTTCCCCTTTTTTGCTGCGGTCATCCCAACTTTAACCATTTTTCCACCTGCTATACACTATACTTATCTATTTATATATTCGTGCTCTAAGCAACATATACCTCACTAAGAAACTTCCTGATACGAAGACCTTCTTGCTGCGTGTTATCGTAATTCGCATTTGTATCTTATCGCAGAAGATAACTGCATTGCATCTTCAAAGTCGCCAATTTCGCTCTTGAAAGCTTATTCAATATTTTCTGATTCGGAAGAGTTAGTGTATAAGGCTCAAAGAAGCAAGATTGTTCATAAAATTTTAACACAGTGAGCGGGAAATCCCACACTCTTCAGAGGTAATATTATATGCCTATTCTTTCGTAACTCATTTAACTGACTTAACTTCACCGACTCGAAGACCTAAATACGCCTGATATTTGAACAAAAGCCTGAACTTTTCAT
>CAZOFK010000010.1:1396-14239 GCA_964579185.1 Microcaldota archaeon | reverse complement strand
ATCCCTTATAATAAGGGGGAAGCCCATACGCTTTAGCGGTGGGAGGATGTCACGGTATGATGCAAATGCCGCTCTGCTCTGCCGAGGCGCAGGGGAAGGAGCAGGCTGCCTGTTATGTTTTTAGTGAAGAGGCTGAGAGTATGGCATCGTTTTCTTCTCTAATTCTGCTGTGCGGTAGATATCATGGACCATACTAAGCTCAGTGTGGAGAGCGATCTCACAGCTACGCTATCCTTTGGTAAGGATAGAGTGACGCTCTCCGCATCATCGCTGATTGTAGAAGGGAGCCAAGGCACCCTTGACTTCAGGCTGGATGAGATAAAGGAGGCGCGGGTTGAAGAAGGCATAGGCATTGGCAAGCTTCTTATAAGGAATAATGTGTCAGAGGTAGAGTGTGCGTATTTTACCAAAAGGAAGCTTGAAGAGTTCAGGCACTTCGCAAACGTTATAAACAGCAGGATCAACGGGGAGACAAACATAGGTAAGAAGCATCTGCTACGCAGGAGGGAGAACGGAAACGGCACAGTCTCGTGGCTTGCGGGATTTATGAAGCCGTATGTGAATATACTCATTGCGGGCGTTGCCCTTTCTGTAATAATAACGATGCTCTCTTTGGTGCCTCCGCTGCTCATAAAATCACTCATAGACAATGTGCTTAACAGCAGCGCACCCAACTATGCGCTCTTTACAAGCCTTACTGTAAGCCTCTTCGCGGCGCTTGTAGGTGTAGTGCTCTTTTCGATAATACAGAACTATATGCTAAGCGTTATGGGGCAGAAGATAATAAACGACCTGAAGAAAAGGGTCTTCGGGCATGTGATGAAACTCTCATCGTCCCTTATAGACAAGATAGAGACAGGCAGGATAATCTCGAGGCTCACTACCGACGTGGGCAATACACAGTGGCTTGTTGTATGGGGTTTTCCCACCGTAGTCTCCAATGTGCTCATGCTCATAGGCCTGGGAATTGTTCTTTTCAGCATGGATCCGGGCCTTGCCGTGTATATACTTCTGCCTGTGCCTGTTGCTATACTCGCCATACTCAGATATAAAGGAAAGTCGCATAAACTTTACCACAGGAACTGGCGCAGGAGCGCAGATGTCACCTCTGCCATAGCCGATACAGTGCCGAATTATCCTTTGATAAAGTCCTTTTCTGGTGAGGATTTTGAGAACAGGCGCATATCGGGGCTGCTAGGCAAGGTCTACGAGTCGCAGAAGCGCGTAATAAGGATGAATCAGCTATACTGGCCTGTGCTTGGTTTTATAACGGCGTTTTCAACTGTGCTCATCTGGTGGGTAGGCGGACACCAGGTTCTTGCAGGAGGAGTGAAGTTAGGCGTAGTGACCGCATTCGTCTTTTACATGGCAATGTTTTATGGCCCTATAAACAATCTCAGCAATATAATACCGTTTGTGCAGCAGTCACTTACTTCAGGTGACAGGATACGTGAGCTTATAGAAACAAGGATAGATATAAGAGACGCTGAGAAGCCGAGAAGACCCAGGCTTGACAGGGAGATACGCTTCGAGAAGGTCTCATTCGGATATGAGCCGTTCATGCCTGTTATAAAGAATGTGAGTATAAGAATAGGCAGAGGGGAGACTGTCTCGATCGTTGGCAGGAGCGGCTCTGGAAAGTCAACGATATCGAAGATGCTACTAAGATTCTATGATGCCGATGAAGGGAGGATCACCATCGGAGGTGTAGACATAAAAGATATAAGCATGAGGCATCTGCGCGAGCATATAGCATACGTACCGCAGGATGATGTCCTTTTTGACAATACAGTTACATACAATGTGGCATATGGGAGGGATGGCGCTGCCCCTTCAGATATCATAGGTGCATGCAAGGCTGCAAACATACATAATGAGATAATGGCTCTGCCTACAGCATACGATACAAACATGGGAGAGAGGGGCTCCTCACTCTCTGGAGGCCAGAAACAGAGGATATCTATAGCAAGGGCCATCATAAAGGAGCCAGATATAGTGATACTTGATGAAGCCACTTCCAACCTTGACGTGAAGAGCGAGAGGGAGATTTACAGGGCAATATTAAACCTGACGTGGGGTAAGACCTCTATTTTTATAACACATAATGCAAATGAGGTGATGAACTCTGACAGGATAGTGCTCATGAAAAGGGGGAGGATAGCAGAGGAGGGCAGCCCTCACGAGCTTCTCCGGAGGAAAGGCGACTTCTACAGGATGTTCAGGGAGCAGATACGCAACGGAGAATTCAGAAGGGAAAAGAGAGACGCTGAGCGCTCTTCCATACAACATTACATTCTTGCAGCTGTCGCTTCAGGCAAAAATATCAGGATAAGGGAGGGCTCGAGGAAGAGCCTTGTAAATGCAGTGATAAAAGGCAGCATTGTAAGAGATCTTATACCGTCACTTCCATTTCCTATCTCGAGTGCACACTTCGTGATACTTAGGCGGCTAAACGGTGAGGAAATTGCATTTGTAGAGGACATGGCAGCATTGGATCCTGTATCCAGGTCCATTCTGGAAAACGCCGTCTCACACAATAATTTCAAGCCCAGGATAACGAGCGTGGCAGAGATAAAGATAAGGGGGGATGAACTCGAATGGGATATAGGTACGCCAAGCGGCAAGACTCAGCTGACGACGCGTGGGCGCAGGAATGTCATTCTTGAGGGCAGAAAGATAATACTGATAGACACATACGATGACATATATGAAATAGACCTTGACAGCCTAGACAGCAGGAGCTATAAAATATTAGATGAATCAATATAGAAGTAGCAGGGAGAGTTCTTGCGCTTCGTCACTGTTGCATGAAGAAGTCGATGACCATCTTTATCACATCATGCACGGCAGGCTTCTGCACCTTCATAAGCCTTTTTGGGTACGTGCCTATTATGCCGTATCGTGTGTGGTCGCCGCTCCTGGAAGGCTCGCTCCTTGAAATATGCTTCTCTGCGCATACGTTTACATCTACAGTATAGCCCTCGGCCATCTCGAACATGAGATCAGGCGCCAGAAAGTTCGCGTTTCTATAGTATTCGCCAGTATTGTGTATCCTGCGTACGATCTTTTTCCCGCTCCCGTCTCTGATGGCCCTTAGGCCCTTGGCAATTTCTTTCCTCACTGCCTCCTTTTCGGCGCTGCCCTTGACTGCAGGAGAGGAGAACCTGGAGTCATTTATCCAGATACTACCTACAGGATTGTTTGATAGCGATGCGAATGCCTTTGTTGCATTCAGTTCTGTTTCAAGCTGCCTTGCGGTATTGATTCCAGACGCTGCGCAGAGAAGCCTTTCCTCGGATTTCGAAGCGCCGCCGAAACTAAATGCCGCACTGGTATTTTGTGTCAGGGCTGGTGCTGCTCCATCCTTAAGCTTTATGTAGCCCTTACTGAGTAGCCATGAGTTAACAAGGAACGTTGAGGGTGTCGGCTGCGCTCCGTGATCTGAGACTACAGCCAGGGCGAATTCGCCGCCGAGCTCTTTATTATATGCCACAAGCCACTCTATGAAATCTGAGATGGGCTTGTACAGCGGTACAATGTAGTCTTCCCACTCCGGCATGGAGAGGGCGTAATGCTGCATACGATCGGTCTCTGTGAAGCATGTGAAAACAAGTCCATACTCATTGTTGCTTATAATACGCGAGCTTAATTCTGCCCTTTTCTTTATGCTCTCAGAGTACTTATATGCTGCATCAGAGAGTGAAATGCTCCCGTTTCTGAGAGTGTCCTCTATCTCTGGTTCGCCCCCGAAGCCTGATGAGCGTGCAGCCTCTTCAAGCTCCTTTGAGCTGTAGCTTTGCGGGAGAGGGAAGCCCGTTATCATGTCCACGTTTTTCTTTCTGCTAGGCTTTATAACGGCAGGAGGGTTTATTATAAGGCTCCTTATCCCTGCGTCAGAGAGTATGTCCCAGAAGGGGGGCTTTGTCTCTGCATCATAGTATATCAACTGTTTGCTGTACGTATCCGTAAGTGTGAAGAAATCGTGAGCGCCGTGTTCGGTTGGAGATAGGCCCGTGTAGATTGTCGGCCATGCTACAGGCGTTATAGGAGGCAACGAAGATTCAAGCTCCTGCATAGAGCCGTTATCGAAGAGATACCTGAAGCCGTCCATCTTGTATTTCTTATACATGCGCTTTATGATCCAGAGGGGAGCCGAATCTATGCCAATTATATAAAGGCGCTTCTTTTGCTGCATGAAAACAGTGCCCAGTGCTGCTTCTGCACTTCGTTATGAAGATGTGGGGCAAAGACTATTATATCTTGCCTGAAAATATAATTCTGTTATAATAGGTGTTATAATGGACAACGCTTCAAGCATAAGCATAGGAGAAAAGGCGCCTGAGATAAAGTCAAAGGCCTGGTTTCCTGAGAAGAAGGATATTCTGGATTTCGATCTTTCAGAATATGCGGGCAGGTGGGTGATTCTTACCTTTTACCCTGGGGACTTTACCTTCGTCTGCGCGACAGACATAGAAGCCCTTATGGGTAACTACGACGAATTCAAGAAGAACAACGCAGAGCTCTTCGGAATAAGTACAGACAGCATATACTCACATAAGGCATGGAGCGAGACCTCGCCGCGAGTCAAGGAGAGCAAGATACCGCTTATAGATGACTTTACAAAAGGGATATCGGCCAGATACGGCTTCCTTAACAACAGGAGCGGCGCTGCGAGGAGAGGAAGTGTGATAGTAGACCCTGAGATGAGGGTGCAGTACCTCTCGGTGCATAATGACGCCTTAGGCAAAGATGTGGAGCACCTCTTCAATGCGTTTATGGGACTCAAGTACATCTATGAGGCGAAGCCTAGCGCTGATGGGCATATATGCGCCATACCTGCCAACTGGCGCGTAGGGAAGAAGACTCTTGATATAGATCTTGTGAACGACATAGGCAGGCTCTGACTGCAGAAGTCTTGCCTGAAAATAGGATAGACCGACAAAAGGTGGCTGCGCAGGGCGGATATGCTGCTATAGGAGTATGCACGATAATCATTATTAAATTACGCATAGAGATAGGTATATGCTTACAGAGTATATCGCCCTGGCTCTCTTCGCGCTTGCAGCTATTTTCGTGCCGTTGAGCCTCGTCTTAAGCTCAAAGCTGATCAGGCTCACGGCTGACACGAATGATGTGGCGCAGCTTAATTATGAAAGCGGGGAGGAGAGTGTAGGTAGTAGGATAGCCATAATGTCAGAGTATTTGCACTACTTCACAAGCTTTCTCGCATTCGAAGTAGCAGGGGCTGTCATGCTCCTGTGGGCAGCCCTCTCCGGAGGCCTGCCGTTCTCAGTAAATGCAATCATGCTTGCATTCTTTTTTGTAGCTTTTGCCTTGAGTATCATGCCCGTGCTCGTTGCCAGGGCGGGCAGGGGCGCAAAGGTGGGATAAGATGGCAGATGCGGTATCGGAAAGGCAGGAGAGCGCAAGGCGCGAGATGGATAGACTTGTCGCGGCCTCGCTTAAGTCGCATAAGGTGAGGCCTAATGTCGCTTTCGCCAAGCTTTCAGACATAACAAAGGAACTCTCAAAAGGAATGATACAGTGGTCGAGGCAGAACTCTGTCTGGCCTATGCAGTTCGGGCTTGCGTGCTGCGCCATGGAGCTTATGGCCTTCGGCTCTCCGCGCATCGATGCTGAGAGGAAGGGCTTCCTGCTCTTCAGGGCTACGCCAAGGCAGGCAGACGTTATGGTAGTGGCAGGATGGGTGACCAAATCAATAATGCCTGAACTGAAAAGGCTTTACGAACAGATGGCAAGGCCGAGGCACGTCATAGCCTACGGAGAATGCGCTGTAGCAGGCGGCCCGTGGTGGGAGAGTTATAACATAATAAAAGGCATAGACCAGGTGCTTCCCGTTGACGTATATGTTGCAGGTTGTCCTCCCAGACCGGAGAATCTCTTCTCTGCGCTGATGAAGCTGCAGAAGAAGATTGGTGGTGCGGTTGAAGATTGAGAGGAGCGAGATACTGAAAAGGCTTGAGGAGCTCAAGGGCAGCGGCTCGGAGTATCTTGTCAAGATAACGGCTGTAGACTATGCGGAGTACATAGAGCTTGTGTATATCGTAAGGAATATTGACAGCTCAGTCGATACGCTCCTTGAAGTGGATCTTGATCCATCAGACCTTTGTGTGGAGAGCGTGATGCACATATATCCGGCTGCAGACTGGTATGAGCGCGAACTCTCTGAGATGTTTGGGATCAGACTGCGCGGCAGGAAGACCAGGCGCCTCCTCCTTGAGAAATGGGACGGCAAAGGATATCCATTGAGGAAGGGCTTTGGATGGAATGCGCCGTATGAGAAAATCGATTAGATGTTTACATGCTGACTCGCATAAATATAGGGCCTGTGCATCCCAGCACCCATGGAGTACTCAGGCTTGTCGTAGACCTGGACGGAGACACAGTAGTGAACGTGGAGCCGCATGTGGGCTTTTTGCACAGGGGTGTGGAGAAGCTTGCTGAGAACAGGATGTATATGCAGATACCTGTCTACATGGAGAAGATGGATTACGTTGCGCCAATGAGCGTTAATGATGCATATGTCGGCGCTGTTGAGGCGGCACTCGGTGTCGAGGTCAAGGAGCGGGCAAAGTACACAAGGGTGGTGCTGCTTGAGCTTCAGAGGATAGCCAGCCATCTTCTCTGGCTCGGCACAATGTGTAATGACATAGGCCAGATGTTCACTGCTTTCATGTGGACGTTCAGGGACAGGGATATGGTGCTGAACCTTCTTGAGGAGGCCACGGGACAGAGGATGTTCTATGTCAACATAAGGCTCGGCGGGCTTGTGATGGACCTTCCACCGGATTTCAGGGAGCGCGCCGAAGAGTTCCTTGATTACATGGAGAAGAGGCTTAAGGAGTATGAATCGCTGCTGGAGAAGAACCCGCTCTTCCTCGAAAGGACAAGGGGCGTTGGTGTGCTGAGAAGGAGCGATGCCAAGGCACTTGGCGTAACAGGGCCCGTGCTTCGCGCGTCAGGAATCCTGTATGATGTAAGGAAGGACAGGCCATACTACGCTTACAAAGAACTGAATTTCCAGGCCAAGATGCTTGGGCACGGGGACAATTATGCAAGGTATAGGGTAAGGATGTTAGAGATGTATGAGAGTATAAGGCTTGTCAGGGAGGCGCTTGATCGCATGCCTGACGGCAGCGCAGTGGGAATGCCTGTACGATTGATATTACCGAACGCGAAGAACAGGGTTGTTGTTGTGAGCAGGGAGATGCCGAGAGGCGAAGCGCTTATGTATATGGTTGCCGATCCCCAGCGTCCATACAGGCTGGCAATGCGCACCCCGGCTTTCATAAACCTCGCAGCGCTTAATTTCCTCTCACGCGGCCAGAGGCTTGCCGACCTCTTTGCGATACTCGGGAGCCTTGATGTGGTGATGGCTGATGTCGATAGATAGCATTATTGAGTCAGGGATACTCTCTGCCAATCCCATACTCTCGTTTGCATACATCATATTGTATATTGTGATAGTGCTTGTGGTGATGTCTGTATTCGCTTATCTCTTTGGCTGGATAGAGCGTAAGGTCATTGCCAAATCGCAGTATAGGCATGGGCCTACATACCTTGGAAAATACGGCTTTCTGCAGAATATGGCAGACCTAGTCAAATTGCTCTCGAAAGAGAAGGTGGTGCCTGCAAATGCAGAGAAGCTGCTTTTTGCTGCTGCGCCGCAGCTGCTTGTTGCGATGACTGTGTTTGCCATACTGATAATACCAATCCTGCCGGCAGTGAGCATAACAAACATAGGCATAGGCCTTCTGGGGCTTTTCGTCCTCATAGCCTTCTCCCCTATAGTTGTCTTCCTGGCAGGCTTCGCAAGCGGCAATAAATTTGCGGATATAAGTGCGCAGAGGTCTGTGCTTATGCTTATAGGCTATGAGATGCCGGTGCTTATAGTCATAGCTGCCATAGTCATAGCTGCGAACAGCTATAATCTTCAGAGTATAGTTCTCAGGCAGTCAGGGGAGTACTTCGCGCTTCTCATGCCTCTTGGCTTATTTGTTTTTTTTGTAGCTATGCTTGCAGAGCTTGAGCGATCGCCATTCGACCTTAGGGAGGCCGACTCTGAGCTTATTGCAGGCTGGCTTACTGACATGAGCCCTCCATACTACGCGCTTGCACTCTTCCTTGACTATTCGCGCATGTTTATGGGTAGCCTTCTTATAGCCGTGCTCTTCTTTGGGGGATGGCTGGGTCCGTTTATGCCTCCCGTAATCTGGCTTCTTGCGAAGGCATTCCTCATCTCGCTGTTTATCATAGTTATAAGGGTAAGCGTGGTAAGGATGCGAATAGACAGGATCCTTAGGTTCGGCTGGTTCTGGCTGATACCGTTATCATTAATAAACCTTGTAATAACATATTTGATTGTAAAGTAACGGCTGAGATCATGCTTAAGCCAGTGTTTGAAGTGGTAAAGGCCCTCTCCGAAAAGAGGTTCACTGTGAACTTTCCCGAATCACGAGAGTCGCTTCCCGATAGCTACAGGGGCATGCTCAGGCTCGATATAGACACATGTATAAGCTGCTCTGCATGCGAGAGAATCTGCCCTAACAAGACTATAACTATGGTAGAAACAGAGACAGGACGCGGCAGGAAGATCATGCCGCAGATAGGCATAGAGCGCTGCCTTTTCTGTGGACTCTGCCAGGAGGTCTGCCCGCCAAAGTGTCTGACCTTGGGAAAGGATTACGACTCATTCGAGGTCTATGACAAGCGCGAGCTTATAAGAAGGCCAGAGGAACTTGAGTAGATTAAATGTTTTTGGAGATAGCTTATGCGGCTGCACTTCTCTTAACATTAGGCCCTGCCCTGCTTCTCTTTGTCTCGAGGAGGCTTGTGCACTCCGTAATGCTGCTTGCCGCTGCATTCGCAGGCTCTGCGTTGTTCTTTTTCATTATGGGAGAGCCGTTCATAGCATTGCTGCAGTTCTTCGTGTTTGTAGGAGGCTTCTCAACATACCTTATGGTAGCACTGGCTGCAGAAGAGAGGGAGAGCCCTCCTCCTAAGAACATTTACCTCATCCTGCTTGCTGCGGTGATGGGCCTTGGCTTCTATGCGCTAATGGGAGGCATTGCGCCTGAGGCGGCTTCTGGCTCGGGCTCAGGCTCCATCTTCATGACCTCTGCGGTAGCTGCGTTTACAGATTACTTCCCGCTGTTATACCTGGCTGTTCTCCTACTTGCTGCCGGAGCGCTGGGCAGTGTCCTTGTTATAAGGCATTTCGTGAGGCTGGTTGTCTGACATTCGCATATCCGTGGATAGCAGGCTTTATGCTACTTGCAATAGCGCTTGCTGCAATAGCTGCAGAGCGCCATTTCGTTCTCATAGTGCTTGCCATAGAGCTCATCTTCCTGGCAAGCACCATACTGCTGGTATATTTTTTTGTCGTGCGCGGCGTTGAAAGCAGCGGTGCTGTGCTCCTGCTTATAAGCATCTGGAGCGTGGCTGCAGTTGAGGTAATGGCCCTGATAACATTTTATGTATACATGAAGGCTTCAGGGCAGAGGTTCGATGTAGCCCTACTCTCAAAGATAAAGGGATAGCATGATAGCACTTTTGCTTCTTTTGCCCCTCCTTGCCGCCTTGGCCGCTGTGCTGTTCGGCAGTAATGACAGATGGCACGGCTATGTGGCTGTAGCCGGCTCCGTTGCAAGCCTCAGCATGCTACCTTTTGTATCGCAGGGCAGCTCAAGCATAAATTGGTTCTCTATAAGCAGCTACACTTTCGATATAGGCATACTTGTCATGCCGCTCAATATGCTTCTGCTTGGTATAACGCTAATCATAGCGCCTTTCGTGCTTGCTTATTCGCTGGGATTCATAGCTGTACGCAGCGAGAGGCGGAGGTTTTATGCAGAGATGCTCGTCTTTGAAGCATCGATGCTTCTCTTCGCAATGAGCGGCAGCTTCATCACATTCCTCATAGCATGGGAATTCCTCTCGATATCAAGCTACCTCCTCATAGGCTTCTGGCACTGGAAGAGTCGTGCGAGAAGGGCTGCGAGGAAGGCCCTTACTGTGGTGCTCCTCGGCGACCTTTCTATACTGCTGTCCATGGCCATCTTTTTTAATATATACGGCACCCTGAACTTTACAGGGATCATGAATGGCATGAAGAGCGCATCTCCTATGCTCCTTTATCCTGCTGCGCTGCTCCTTCTTATCGCCATACTTACGAAGTCTGCACAGTTTCCTTTCCAGAACTGGCTGCCCGATGCTATGGAAGGCCCTGCACCTGTTTCGGCGTTCCTGCACTCTACAACTATGGTAAAGGCAGGTGTCTTCTCAGCCATAATATTCCTACCGCTCTTTGCATATACAGGGATTACCAGGGTGATTTTTGTGCTCAGTGCGGTAACCGTAGTGATAGCCACCATGAACGCTATGAAGGAGACGCACATAAAAAAGATAATAGCGCAGTCCACCATACAAGAATTAGGGCTTATGCTCATGGCCATAAGCTCAGGCGCGCTTCTTGCTGCCGTATACTTCTTCATTGTGCAGAGTTTCTACAAGGCTCTTCTTTTCTTCAGTGCTGGCGCGGTGATGGATGCAAGCAACAGCGAGGACATAAGGCATGCTTCAGGCATGCGCTCCAATACTGCACTGTACGCCTCTACCCTGCTAGCTGTGCTCTCCCTTGCAGGCTTCATACCTTTCAGCAGCTTCTTCTTCAATACGGCTCTCGATACCTATTTCACCTCTAACATGGCAATATATGCAGTGCTTACACTGATAAGCGTGATGACAAGTTTTTATATCTTCAGGTGGTTTCTGCTAGGCTCTAAGAAACCTGATGACAGCGGCGTATCAGCAAGGTATGTCTCTCTCCCTAAAAGCATGACGTACAGCAGCGCGGCGCTGGGTATTTTAACTCTTGCATCATCGCTCTCCTTCTTTGCAGTCCGGGGCTTTTTATCCTCAGCGCTGCCTTCTTACCTTTCCGTTTTCTGGCGCCAGGGCAGCACGGCAGTGCCTGGATTTTTAGAGGCTGCGCTTGAGACTGCGCTAGTCTCGCTGGGCGCCATCGCAAGCTATGTTGCATACAGAAGGGGCATTGCTGCGCCGCACGGCCTTGCAGGCATATTCGGCAGCGAGGTGGCCTTCAGCGGAATTTACAGCGCGTTTGCAGGATTTATGTGCGGAATATCTGAGGGGGCAATGCTCCTTGAGGCGTATATAAACACGTTCTTTGACTCATTCGGCAGGTTGGCAGTGGCATCCGGGGCGCAGCTTAGAAAGGCAGCTGTAGGCAGCATAAACGTTTATGCTGTTATAATGGCCCTCTGCCTCTTGGCCTTCCTGGCCTTCGGATACGCATATGTTACTGGAGTGATATAGTATGGGAATCGAGAGCTTGGCCTTTATACTGCCTGTAGCCGCAGTGTTTGCCATAGCCGTATTCGGAGGGGTGGCATTGACGATCGATAGGAAGAAGAAGGCGCATCTAGTGCTTAGCAGCAGCGCATACGTTGCAGCTGCGTTGCTTATTGCATACATCATGCTTACAGGCACGGCGCAGAGCTACGTGGTTTCAGGTCTTTTTTCTATAAATGCGTTCTCTCTTTTTTTCAGCCTGATATTCACCCTTGGCATCTTCCTTGTCAACATTATCGCCTTCAGGTATTCGCATGACTACAACGAATTTGCGCTCCTTTCCTCGTTTGCGCTCATAGGTATGTATGCTGTAGCATTCTCAGCTAATCTCATCACCCTGCTCATAGGGCTTGAGCTCTCGACATTACCTGTAGTCTTTATGATACTTCTGACGAGAAAAAGCCTGGAGGCTGCTGCGAAGCTTTTCATAATAGCCTCGCTTTCAATGGCGCTGCTCTCATTCTCAGTAGTGCTGACTTACGGAGGCAGCGGTAGTATAATGCTGCATGGTTACAGCGGAGGCGCCGTGCTTGGCTTCGCTGCGCTCCTCTTCATAGTCTCCCTGGGCTTTGAGGCTTCTATATTTCCATTCAATGTGCTGCTTCCCGATGTATATTCAGGCTCTCCGGCACATATAACATCAATGCTGGGCGGAATTAATAAGAAAGTGGGCTTCGCTGCACTTATGCAGATCATGATACTTGGTTTTATAGTCTATAAGCAGGCTTTCCTTCTTACAGCTGTGCTCGCCGTGCTGACAATGTTCTACGGCAATCTGGTAGCACTGATGCAGGACAACATAAAAAGAATGATGGCTTATTCGTCCATATCACAGGCAGGATACATACTTATAGGTATAGCTGTAGCTGATTCTTCTGGAATAGAAGCGAGCCTTGTCCAGATTTTTGCGCATATGTTTATCTTCATAGGCGTACTTACAATAGTGGCGTGGCTTGAAGAGCACGGAAGGCATAGGATAGATGACATAGAAGGGCTGCATAGTGAGAACAGGTTCCTCTCATTTTCGCTCGCTGTCTTCCTGCTCTCTCTTGCTGGCCTGCCTTTCACAACGGGCTTTGTCGGCAAGTTCCTCCTTTTCTTTAGCGCAGTGAACAGCGGATTGGCGTGGCTTGCATTCATAGGCATAATAAATAGCATAATCTCAATATATTATTATGCGAGGGTCATAACGAAGGTTTATTCAGGAAGAAGGGTTTCGCGCGGTATGAAAACAGGGAAGGAGGTAGGCGCGGTAGTGATCGCATGTGTGGTGATAACGCTACTTTTTGGCATTTATCCTGCGCCACTTATCCATGTGGCTGCAAACGCAGCGAATATACTATTCGGCCTTGCGCCTAAGTAGTATCCTGCCTCACGCACCCGCTTGCTTCTCACTGTATCCCGGAGATTCTTTTAGGCGCTGTACAATATTCTCAGCTGCGCTTTCAT
>CAZOFK010000010.1:0-1296 GCA_964579185.1 Microcaldota archaeon | reverse complement strand
TTCTCAGCTGCGCTTTCATAGCTATGGATTGTTGCCTTCTTCACTGAGATCTTAACAGCCGCGTTTGCGTGTAATTCGGTAGTATCGAATATAGGCAACTTTGTATCTTCCTGCCTTACCAGAAGCATTAATTCTGTGCATCCGAGGATTATGCCTTCTGCTCCCTTCTCGTTTAATCTACTTATTATCTGCTTTAGTGCTTCTCTTGAATGCTCTTTTATCTCGTTATTGCATAGCTCTTTGAAAATAATCGAATCGACCGTATCGATATCCTTACGGTCAGGGATTATGGGGTTTATTGAATATCTCCTAAGCCTTTCTTTGTAAAAGTCCCCGGCCATTGTGGGCTTTGTGCCTAAAAGGCCTACGTTTTCTATGCCCTCTTTCTTTATCTCTGCGGCAGTAGGGTCTACTATGTGAAGCAGAGGTATGGATATCTCAGCGGCCACCTTGTCTGCAACCTTATGCATTGTATTTGATTCTATTATAATGAATCTCGCCCCTAATGATTCCAGCATCTTTGCATGCCCTGCCAGGATAACCGCAATCTTATCCCATTCTTCTTTTTTCAATAATTCAACTATGGGTCCGAAGTTGACTGAGCGCATGATAATCTCCGAGGAGGCGTTCCCGAGGAGCTCCCTCCGCGTTCCTTCATTCAACAACTTGTAATATTCAAAAGTAGATACCCAGCTCATTCCGCCTATGAGCCCTATCGTTTCAGTTGTGGCTTGCGCATTTGGCAGCATAGGCGCAGTGTCAGGAGGCGTGGGAATGTGAAGCAGAGGAATGTCTATCTCTTTTTTCACATGATCGGCGACCTTATGCATCGTGTTTGCCCCTGTTGCTTCTATTATTACAATAGACTTTGCTCCTGCCGACTTTAGCGCTTTTGCATGCCTTGTTATGTTATAGATTATTGGATCCCATTCCCCCTTTGCCATGAATTCTACTATAGGATCGAAGTTGAGTGAGCGCATGATAATATTTGAAGATGTATTTCCCCCGTACGCTTCCTGCACCTTTTTATTCAGTAGGCTATAATAGTTTATAGCAGGTCTCCAGTTTATTCCGATAATCCCGATGGTCTCGAGCTCCAGGTTCTGCCGGCATATCTCCTTTATTATTTCTGTAGGAAAAGGGGTACTAAGCACATTTTGATTAGATTTCGGCGGATCTATTCCCCTTATCCCCTCAGAATCCACTCTTATTATTTTTCGCGTCATATACATCAGCCATTTAAAACATCTTGCACATTCTGACCAACCTTGGAAAGCACGCAGAAAAAGAAAATCC
>CAZOFK010000009.1:0-14974 GCA_964579185.1 Microcaldota archaeon | reverse complement strand
TCCGAATCCTATAAAACCTACAGTTATTTAATTTGTCAGGTTTCTAAGCGTTTTTAGGGACAGAGCCCACAAAATCTAGCATGCAAACCTATTTATTTGTGAACTTTCACATCTGTATTTGTATCAGGTAATAGCATGAAAGTTGTTATACTAGCCGGAGGTTTTGGGTCCAGGCTCAGCGAGCTTACTACAAATCTTCCCAAGCCGCTTATAGAGATTGCAGGAAAGCCATTGATATGGTATATAATGAAGACGTACGCATCGTACGGGTTCAACGACTTTATTGTGGCCTGTGGTTATAAAGGAGATAAACTGCGCGAATACTTCACCAGACTCTTCCATATGTCAAACGACATCAGAGTAAATCTTTCGGACAACAAGCTGGAAGTGCTTAAGAATAATTCACCTGACTGGAAGGTGACGCTTGTAGATACGGGCTTAAACACCATGACCGGGGGCCGCATAAAGAGGTTAGCGGATTACATAGATGGCGATACATTCATGCTCACATACGGCGATGGCGTCTCGGATATAGATATAACTGACCTTCTTAAATTCCATAAATCACATGGCAAAAAGGCAACATTTACTGCAGTGAGAATGCCACGGTTTGGAATTGTAGAGGTAGCTTCCGATGGCAAAGTTACTTCCTTCCAGGAAAAAAGATTAGATAACAGCCCCTTTATAAATGCAGGTTACATGGTTCTTTCAAAGAGCGTTCTTGATTATATAGACGGAGACGAAACCCCATTCGAAACAGTGCCACTGGAAAAGCTGTACGAGAATGGAGAACTATTTGCATATAAGCACAATGGTTTCTGGAAGGCGGTTGATACGCTCAGAGACAAGATGGAGCTGGAACATGAACTGAATAATGGCGAAGGCAAGGTGAAACTATGGAAAGTTTGAAAATTGTAATAAGCGGAGCTTCGGGATTCATCGGAGCCAATCTTACAAAGAAGTTAAGTAAGGATAATGATATATATGCGCTTACCAGAGGGACAAACTGGAGGTTAAATGATATACACAGTAGCTTTACCTACATCGCTCTTGATCTAGCTCTCGATTCCAGGGAGAAAATTCTAAAAATTATAAAAAAAATTAGGCCTGATGTTCTAATACACTGCGCAAGCTACGATTACCATATCGATACGCAAGTGCGTGAAATGCTGCAGACAAATATCATCGGAGCGTTGAATCTATTCGATGCCTGCAACGATGCAATAATTATAAACACTGGCAGCAGTTCTGAGTATGGAATAAAAGATACGCCTATGAAAGAAAATGATTCCATGGCACCTGCCACGAACTATGCCATGTCAAAAGCCTTAATGACAACCTTCTTTACATCTAGAAATGCCATAACCTTGAGACCTTTTTCAGTTTATGGCTATTACGAAAGTATGCAGAGGCTTGTACCCTATTTATTGTATTCTTCAATAAAAGGCAAAAAGGCAACGTTGAAGAATCCTGCATCAGTGAGAGATTTCATTTTCATAGAGGATATGGTAAAAGCATACATCCTAGCAATAAAAAACTACCACCGTGTGGAAAACCGTATCTTTAATATAGGTTCAGGTAAACAGTCAAGCGTCTTCGAGGTTGCTAGGTTAGTAGGTGTGGGATTAGATGCAGATACAAAGATGGGTAGTAGTGAACCTGTAATGATGTGGCAGGCAGATATAAATAGGGCAAAAAAAGAGTTAGGATGGCATCCTACACACACACTAAACGAAGGGATAGTAAAGACTAAGAAGTGGATGTTAGACAATATTGAACTATATGACAAGCAGAATGGTAATGTATATGGAAGAGTTGAGAAAAATAGCAAATAAACTCCGAAAGGAATTAATAGTTATGCACTCAAAGGCAAACCTGCCACATATAGGATCAAATCTCTCGTGTCTCGATATACTTATAACTCTATATTGCGGTATCATTACAAAAAAAGACCACTTTATTCTAAGCAAAGGGCATTCAGCGCTTGCGCTTTATGCCGTGCTTCACCAGCAGGGCATAATCAGTGATAAAATTTATCAAACACTGGGAGAAGACGGTTCCCCGCTCGCAGAGCATCCTGTATATGGTTTAAATGGGGTCGAAGTGGCCACAGGCTCGCTAGGCCATGGCCTTCCTATAGCAGCAGGCATGGCATTATCTAAGAAGTTTGATAAAGAATCAGGAAGGATATATGTCCTGCTGAGCGATGGAGAATGCCAGGAAGGGAGCACACTCGAAGCCATGAATTTTGTGGTTAGACTAGAACTATACAACGTTACTGCCATAATAGACGATAACAAATGGCAGGCGTATGACCGAACATTGCTCGATATAGAAAAAGTAAAGAATGAATTTTTGAGCGCAGGATGGTCTATAAAAGAAGTAGACGGCCACGACTTCGAAGAGCTATATTCCGCGCTCAAATCCCCCGCGCAGAAACCAACACTTATAATAGCGCATACAGTGCTTGGCAAAGGCGTGCCGGAGATGGAGGATAAGCTGCTTTGGCATTACAAACCCCCTTCAAAAGACCAGGCAAATGATTTTATATCGGTAATCCCATGAGAAATGCATTTGCCAAATCGCTATTCGAAATCATAGAAAAAGAGAAGAGCAGCGGCAGCAACATGACCTTCCTAATGACTGGAGATCTAGGCTTTTCTCTTTTCGACAAACTGCGTGAAGATTATTCAGAACGCTTCATAAACATGAGTGTTTCAGAACAAAATATGATAGGCGCAGCAGCAGGCATGGCAATGATGGGTAAGAATGTATTCGTATATTCCATCATACCTTTCCTTTTATACAGGCCATTCGAACAGATAAGAAATGATATATGTTACCATAATCTCCCTGTTAGACTTATAGGATTCGGAGCCAATTTCTCATATCCTGAGTCTGGAGCGACTCACCATCCATTTGAAGATTTAAAGATTGCAGACGCATTGCCCAATCTGACTATTTTAAGCCCTTCCGATCCAAAGGAAGTAGAGGTATTCATGCATAAGATGACTGAAATAAGAGGTCCTGTCTACATGAGGCTTTCGCGCACCAAAGAGCAGCAAACCCACAATATTCACAATTCAATACAGACAGGCAAGGCGCTAAAGCTGGCCAGTGGCAGTGATATACTGATTGTAGCCACAGGTGCACTCACAAATACTGCAGTCGAAATAGCAAAAAAAATCAATACTGACAAAGCAGACACCGCAGAGGTTCTCGAGATACATACGTTTAAGCCATTCGATCACAATGGCGTAATGTATTCGGCTGAGGGGAAAAAACTTGTGGTCACAATAGAAGACAATACAGGTGCCTTGGCAGAAAAGGTTGCAAGTACTGTAGCTGGCAGGGAAAAGCAGAAGTTCCTTCAATTCAAATTTCCTGATAAGTTCACTGATGTCTCAGGCAGCAAGGAATATCTGCTAAAGAGATACGGTCTTAGTGAAACAGACATTTACAATAAAATAATTGGTGCCTTATAACGAATAAACTACGCCGTTTTTATAATGGCAAGCGAATTCTTATCACCGGTCACACGGGGTTTTTAGGCTCGTGGCTCACGTTGCAGCTCAATGAGCTAGAAGCAGACATAACAGGCTTCTCAATGCTTCCGCCTTCAAAGCCGTACCACTATTCGTTCATCGCAAAAAAGCTACATAATGTAAAAGACCTGAAAGGCGACATAAGAAAGCTAAACCAGATAGAGAAGATAGTAAGAGACTACTCGCCGGAGATAATAATACATTTGGCAGCGCAGCCCATATTACTTAAGTCATATGACGTGCCTTATGATACATATATGACCAACACCATAGGCACGCTCAATCTGTTGGAAGCTGTACGAAAGATAGGAAATGCAAAAGTAGTCCTCAATGTAACTTCTGATAAGGTATATATGAATCTGGGGGCAAGAAGCAAATACACTGAAACAGGCAAACTCGGAGGTTCAGACCCGTACAGCTCAAGCAAGGCGTGTTCTGAGTTGATAACACATGCATATAGGAGCAGCTTCCTCTCCGGCATAGGTATAGCCACTGCAAGATCCGGAAATATCATCGGGGGAGGTGATTGGGGCACGTACAGACTAATGCCAAGCCTTGTCGAATCCTCCATCAAGGGAAGAAAAATAATCCTAAGAAACTGGGATGCGGTAAGGCCATGGACGTATATGCTAGATGTGATAAAGGGCTACACTACGCTTATCGAGAGACTTTATAAAAAACCCAAAGGTTATTCTGAGGAGTGGAACTTCTCATCAGACTACAGCAAAAGCGTCATGGATATAGTGAAGGAATTCAGAAAACACCGGCCACTAAACTATGCGTTGAAAAGGAACAAGAATCACGAAGACAAGATACTTCTGCTGAATTCCGGCAAGGCAAGGAAAAGATTAGGTTGGAAGCCTGAATACACGTTCGAATGCATGGTCAGAGAGACCATTCTATGGTATGACAAATTTTATAAAAATCCAAAAAGCATCTCAGATGTTTCAAAGGGGTTATTACATGCAGGAAAGTAAATCTCTTGGCATATACATACCTACAAAAGACCGTCCTACAGAACTGGAAGAATGTTTAAATAGTATAATACCACAAGTCAGACAGTATAGTTTTCCAATTTACGTATCAGATAATAGCACTACAAATAAAACAGAGAAACTCGTGGCTAGGATTAAAAAATCAGTATATGCCGAAATCTTCTATAAAAAAAATGATTCTGAGGCAGGGAATACGTTTGCATCAAACCTACTAAGTGTCTTGAAGATGGGATGCACCGAGTTCGTATGGATTATAAGCGATGATGATGCACTTGAAAATAACGCAATCGATACGGTGAGTAAAGAACTACTGCACTTCGGCTATCTGCAAGTACTTCTGGCTTCGTATTCTAGGGATCTTAAGAAAAAACTTCCGGAGCCAGCAATAAAAAGTGACAATATAACACAAATATATAAAAAAGGTCATCATAATTTGGCACTTAAAAAGGCCTCAAAAATACATATTGCAGGATATCTATCTGAACTGATAATAAAAAAAAGTGCCGTTGATAAGGTAATGCATGAAAACATAACTATAAGAGACTCAAAAATCTTCTCGAAGATAACCAAAGAAGAAATGGAAACAGAATACTTACACATCCTGTTTTTTTTGGCTATAATTGGACATAAAGGCAAACTGATAACAAAGCCACTCATCAAATATAGATGCTTCAACACAAGAATCAACGACCCTGTAAAGGTGGCATTTTACAATATGTATAGGGCAATAAATTATTTAAGGCCTGAATACGGAGACGATTTGTGCAATCAGGCAGCAAGGCCGGCAAATCCAACACGCGAAGTTGTTATTGCAAAGAGGCGCCATCCTGAATTGATGTGGGAATCTATTCGAATAATATGGGATAATAAGCGGCTAGATGTCCAAGAACGCACATTTCTAATACTGCTTCTTTTGGTACCCTCCAGTGCATATAACTTAATACGAAAGGTATTAATTCTTACATCCAAAATAGAAGATGTACAACCTACATAGAATATTCAGCTGCAGTCATGAATATTAAAACCATTCTTTCCAATGCCTACCATATTGTACAACATCCACCCAATCACTAGACAATAATGCGAATACGATGCTTATGCCTGCCGCTTTAATGAGGTTTTCATAAACAGGGTAAACGAAACACATCACATGAGTTCAGATAGCTTTGCAGCAGCGAATGGTATGATCATCTCCTCCCTGCTCAGTCCTCCGTGATGTCCCTTATGCCTGCTCCTTACCCCTTTTATATGCTCGTACCACACTGTTTTGTCATCATAAGGCAAGATAATCATATCACCTGCCCTCTTGTAAAGCTCCTCGTGTTTCCTTCCGATTCCGAACAGGCCCTTCTTCGCAACCTCATCGATATCCATTATTCTCGCTATCCTGCCTAGCTTTTCATCTATGTGCCTCCGTGCTGATTCAAGCCTCTCTTTTCTTATATGCAGAAAGACGTCCCTGGGGCTTCCCGTAGGGGGCAGGAATCCCATAGCCTTGTTATACGCATAATACCCTGTAAGCTTGCGGTCATTATTGAGGTATAGTGTCTTGAGGGGGTCACTCCGTATATGCCCGTGGTCTGAAGTCATAATGAGCAGCGTTTTCCTTGCGGTGCTCTTGTCTATCTTTTTAAGAAGCAGCCTTTCCAGTATGCCGAAAAACGAAGAGATTTCCTCCCTTGACTCCTCAGTGTAAGGACCATAGACATGCGTTATAGAATCAACCAACTCAATATAAGCATTGATATATTGGGGGCCGTTAGGGTTTCCGAGCACGCGCCTGAGCCTTATAATCATATCTGTAGGGGTGGTGTATCCAACAGTGCTGCTGCCCGCACTCATGAGCTTGTTGTATCCTGTATTTATCAGGTGCCTATTATTCAACGTTACAGAGGAGATTCCCTCCCTTTTCAGTGCTTGGTAGATAGTACTGCCTCTGTACAATACCCTCGGATTGATCTTCTTTTCAGAAAGCGCAACCTTCCCTGTTTTTTTTATTGCAATGAGAGGCAGCGTATTTATGACCATCCCTAATTCCTCAAAATAAAGCGTCCATTCGAGGAGACCGTGCTGCTGCGGAGTCAGGCCTGTATGCATTGTAGTGATCGCAGCGGCCGTAGTGGAGGGAAAGACCGTAGTTATAGGGACTACGCTGCCCTTCCTGCCGAACATAGGGGCAAAGCCCGAACTCCTTGCGCTATCAGACCACATATCATAGCCCAACCCATCGACAACGATTACTACAACCCTCTCTATCCCATCGGTGTCAACATTAGCATAGAGCTTTTTGTCAAGCCCTCGTCCCTTATCCGAAGCGCCGAGAAAGCCCATTGCAGTATACGGCACATTGGCCAAAGAGTAGCCCTCATAATACGGGTAAACAAAACCGTCCTCGCCGTTCTCCAGCAGGTGGTCTTCTATCTCGCGCGGCACCATTATCTCAACTTAAATAAGCATCAGACGAGCCAGTCTGCACAACCATCCCATCTTATAAATTCTGAACAAAAGGATATAAAAGGGTGTTTGTTGATGTGTTACGTATAAGGTGTTGTATTGCGCGGAAAGGAACCACTTGTAACATGCGATAGTTGCGGAAGGAAGATGCCACGCAGCAAAGGTGTCGTATATGAGAAGGCCATACGCTTCGGGACTGATCCATCAAGTCAGATGAGCGTGAGGTTTTTTGAAAAAAGGAAGGTTTACTATTGCATAAGCTGCGCAAAGCACAGGGGCATATTCGAGAGAAAAAAGGAGGATGCTGCGAGAAATGCGAAAAGGATGTAAGAGTGGTATGGGATGGGAATAGATCCTAACGAGTTGCTTATATTCAAGAAAAGGCATATAACCATCGAGAATGTTGGTAATACTGCACCAACAGAGGCGGAAGACCATAACCTACCAGAGGTCTACAAAGAGCATTTCACCGAGCAGTATGCTTACGGCGCTCTTCCGGCGCAGCCTTCTGGAAAGGGCATGCAGGCAAGCGCTCAGCCTAATCCTCTGCCCCATAAGCAGCCAGGCAGCGCTTCGCTTGCCACGCAGCGTACTGAAGCTCCAAAAACAAAAGATGTGCCTGCCAGTAAATCACAGCAGAGGCCCTTTACGGCAAGCGAGAAAAGCAGCATAAAAGCCGCAAAAGACAAGAAGTGCATCAATCACCCCTGGAGGCAAGCCTATGCGATATGCACAATATGCCATAATCCTTACTGCTACACCGACCTTATAAACAGTGGTGGTGCGTTCTACTGTACCGATGACATAGGCGTAGCGCCCCGCGAACAGCATGCGCACAGACTAAAATTCAATACCTATTCATATCTGGCGTCTCTGCTTGCCGCTGCGTATTCCACACTGCTTCTTTACCGCGTATACCCGCAATTCCTGTACATCATAAACTATGCGTATACTGTGGGCATTGTTACTTTCCTATTTAAACTGGATCCAAGCTATTATATGCCACTCATCAACCTTGTCCTTGTAGCCCTTGGCTACATCGCAGCCGTACTCATAATGTCCACATCAGTACCGCTCTTTGCAACAAGCAGCTTTGTGGTGGGCCTATCGCTTGTTATCCTCAGTTACGAGTACCTTACAACAAACGCCACGTATCTTTTCACTATAAACCTGATAGGCTTTGCTACAATGTGCAGTATGGTAATCAGCAGAATGGTTTCTGCATTAAACAAGCACGCCATAGAGGAAATGCCGCTGAACCTGGAGCGGTATATCCTCAGACCTTATTGAAATTCTATAAAAGTCCAAAGGCATAGTGCATGAAGCACCATGCCAAAAAAAGAAAATACTGTCAAAATAAAAGAAGCAAAAACAAAAAGACTATCTGCGTCTAGACCTGCTTATTCTGCCCCTTCTATTCATCTTTGTTCTGGCTACATAACCACTCTTGTCTATGAAGTAAAGGTATCCTTCCTGCCTAGAAACCCTCTCTGAGCCTATTTTGCTCTTCCTTCCCCTCGAGTTATTCTTCATAGGTGTTCTCCAGACATAGCCATCCCTACCCAGATAATAGAGGAAGCCGTCTTCCCTGTCCACTTTTTCCCTTGTCACTCTTTCTGCCATTAATTCACCGTTATACATGCAATAGATACCCTTTTATAGTTATCGTCGGAAATCCGTCAGTAACGTATCCGACGTCATAGTAAGTCTGCGTCTTTACGATTTCCTGCCTTTATCCAGCGGCAAAAGCCGCAAAGGTACGTAACCTTTTAAATATTTGTCTTCAAATAGGTATTGATTTTATGATACAGATAAAACTCCTCAAAGAGCAAAATCTCAAGAACTATACAATAATGGAGGCATTCCCTGGCATAGGTCTTGTAGGTCCCATGGCCGGCAGCTATATGATAGAAAAGCTCAAGATGGAGTATATAGGCCATATAGAAAGTGATCAATTTCCCCCTATAACTACAATACACCACTCAATACCTATGTTTCCCGCAAGAATATACAAGAACGAGAAGCTTAAGCTGCTGCTCTTCATGTCAGAGTTTACAATATCCCCGCTGCTGGTATATCAGCTCGCCCTAGAGATACTGGCATTTGCAAGGAAATACGGAGCCGAAAAGATTGTCTCGGTAGGAGGCATGCCTGCGCAGAAGCCCGTCGATACTATATACATAGCGTCATCAAACAGCGCCATACTGAAAAAGGCGCAGAAAATGGGGCTGAAAGCAATAGAGGAGGGTGTGGTCTCAGGGGTGAGTGCGGCTCTCCTCGTCGGTGCAGCAGAGTACAAGATACCCGCCTTTGATATACTTGTTGAGGTGAATCCCAGCATTACTGATCCTAAGTACGCGGAAATAGCTATAGAAGGGCTTAACAAAGTGCTGGACATAGATATAGACCTCAGCGAACTTGACAAGGAAGCAAAGATCGTGGAAGCGAAGATACGCGAAATGCTAAGCAAGGTAAAGAACACCCACGATCAGTACGCGAGTTCCAGCGAGAGCACCGGCCCTTCTATGTATGCGTGACAGGCTTATTCAGGCAGGGGTGGCAGAGTCTGGTCTGGCATCTAAAGCCACAGAAAAACGCGCAGGACTTAAGATCCTGTGGCTTAGCGCCTTCGTGAGTTCAAATCTCACCCCCTGCACATTTATCTATGTGGACGTAAATCCCACAGGCATTTGTATTAATGTGTTACGTTAATTATCAAATGATAATTATCGATACATAGATATTAAAAGTGCTAAACACGAACGTGAAGATTGGCTACTTCCTACAGATTCAGGATGCGTCCCCTCAAAGTCACGAAAAACACCATAGTTCAAGAGCATACATAATCGGATGGACTATCAGCCGATTTTGTTCACTACCGTATAGGTAAGTGAGGAAACAGATTTACTGCGTTTCAGTGCCCCGAAAAGCGCCTTCGCTGTTTCGGCGTCGCTGTGTATGGTCAATACATCCACGCACAGTTTGCTGTGATGGTGGTGCAGCTCTGATTCTATCGCATCTTCAAATCCATGCAGCGTTTCTGATATATTGTTTTTCTTCGAATCCCTATATGTCAGTATAAAAACTGCCTCCACATGGCCCTTAAGGGCATCGAGTTTTTCGTAATCAGTAATCATCCCTGATAGCGCGCTTCTAAGCATTTTCGACCTGCTCTTGAAGCCCAGCTCCTGCTTCATCTTGTTCAGCTCGGCAAGCGTCTGGCCATCCAACGATATGCTTATTATCTCCATTTTCACCACTTTTTATTAAGATTGGCACTTTTCACCCACATAGTTAATAATTCTAATCAAAAGACTTATTAAATCTTTCCTTTATAGACGTTATTGCGGTTTAATGGAAAGACGTTACAAGGTTTTATTTTCTACGATTGCAGTCATAGCTGCTATACTTGTAATTTCTATAGCCCTCATGGCTCTGAAACCTGGCAATGTTATAAACACTGCAGGTACATACAAGAACGGAGAGAATTATACTTCCATTCAGTCTGGAAATTCTACCGGAGGGAAAATACAGATAGTGGCAGCGGAAAACTTCTGGGGGAGTCTGGTGAGCCAGCTCTGCGGTGTGCACTGCAATGTAACAAGCATTGTAAGTGATCCCAATGCGGATCCGCACGGATATGAGGCAAGTGCCAATAACGCAAGGGCGATATCGAATGCAAAGCTTGTCATAGTCAACGGCGCTGGCTATGATGGCTGGGCACTTAAGCTTCTTTCCGTAAGCAACAATTCAGGCAGAATAATATTGAATGTTGCCCAACTGCTCGGGATACAGAACGGATCTAATCCACATCTTTGGTATGACCCTGCTTATGTGAATGCTACGGTAAAAGAGATGTACTTGGACCTTGTTAAGATTGATCCGTCTAATGCAGGTTATTATAAACAGCGATATTCAAATGTAACGGCCTCTTTGGGCCAGGTTGATAGCAGGATGGCAGAAATAAGGCAGAAATTCGGGGGCACAAAGGTCGCGTCCACCGAAAGCGTCTTCGTGTACTTGGCGAATGCGACGGGTCTCGATTTAATCTCCCCACCGGAATTCATGGAGGCAGTAGCCGAAGGGAATGATCCATCGGTCCAAAGCATCTCTGAATTTCAGAACCAGCTTGAGAGTGGAAACGTAAGTGTATTGGTTTATAACGAGCAGACCGTGACCCCTCTGACACAGCAGATGAAGCAGATAGCGGTAGAGCATAATGTTACAGTAATTGGTATCACAGAGACCATCCAGCCTCCAGATATCACCTTCCAGGCATGGATGGCATCGGAGCTGATAGACTTGCAAGACGCCCTTAACGCAAATACACTAGGGCACTGACCGTTATGGACAACACATACAGATCACAATCGCAGCACGAGGTAGTTTCTGCTAGGGACCTTGCCGTTGGCTATAAAGAAAAGACAGTATGGCAGAACGCCAACTTTAGCGTCAAGAGAGGGGAGTTCGTTGCGATAATAGGCCCGAACGGCGCGGGTAAGACCACACTCTTCCGCCTGCTTCTGGGTATACAACAGCCGGCAGGCGGTTCGATAACAGTGCTTGGCTCTGCGCCAAAGCGAGGTAATCCCAAGATCGGATATGTGCCCCAGCGCCACACAATAGACAATGAAACCAACATAGAATGCATAGAGCTGGTGCGGCTTGCATTTTCAGCCAATAGGTTAGGCTTTACTTTGTCTCCAAAAAAGGAGAAGCAGGCAGCATTCAAGGCATTGGATTCGGTTGGTGCAACAGAGCTGGCAACAAAATCGCTCGCCTCTCTCTCAGGGGGAGAACTGCAGAGGATTTTTCTGGCTGAGGCGCTGGTCAGTAATCCAGACATACTCCTGTTAGACGAGCCGCTCTCGAATCTCGATATAAGGCGCACCAGGGAACTGGTAACCTTAGTAGAGGAAACTGTAAGATTACGGAAAGTTACTGCCTTCCTTGTCGCGCACGATATCAATCCATTGATACAGTTTCTTGATAAGGTCATATACATAGCAAACGGCAAGGTCGCGATAGGTACACCAAAGGAGGTATTGACATCAAAGAGCCTTTCAGAACTTTATGGTACTCACGTAGAAGTACTGAAGGATTCGCGCGGTCATATTCTGATACACAGCTTATACGGACTCGATGAAGAGCCGCTAAGGGATGAAAACCATGATACTCACCATTAATATTCTTCCTGCACTCCAGGTTTTCCACTATCAGTTCATGCAGCATGCATTCGAGGCAGGCACGGTAATAGCTGTTGTCGCAGGGGTAATGGGATACCTTGTAGTCCTGCGCAGGACCTCATTCGCTGCGCATGCCTATGCAGAAATAGGCTTCGCAGGAGCTGCCGGTTCGGCGTTGGTTGGCATAAGTCCTATTCTAGGTCTGCTTGCAGCATCCATCGCAGGCGGCTTCGGAATCGCTGTACTAGGCAAGCGCGCTGAGCGCCGCGATATCGAGATAGGATCAGTCCTTGCGTTTGCATTGGGGCTCGGCTTGCTATTCATAAGCCTATATAAAGGATACGCCACTGAGGCGTATTCTATACTGTTCGGAGAGATACTTGGGATTAGCAGCAATAATGTGATCATAACCTTGGCAGTCAGCATTTTTATCCTGATTGCGGCAGCAATCGTTTACCGTCCGATCTTATTCGCATCGCTTGATGAGGAAGTCGCTGAAGCAAAAGGGATGCACACGCTTTTGCTCGGCACACTCTTCATGGTCCTCCTTGCAGCAGCAGTATCGATATCCATCCAAGTTACAGGCGTGCTGCTTATCTTTGCATTGATGGTTACCCCCGCAGCCACGGCCATTCGCCTAACGAAGAAGCCGCTGCGAGCCATTGTCATATCAATAACCATTGCGCTTTTTGCCACATGGGCAGGGCTGCTGATTGCGTTTTATGAGCCATATCCAGTAAGCTTCTTCATAACAAGCATAGTCTTCGCCTTGTACCTGTTTGTTAGGATCATACAGCTAGAACTGGATAACGGAGTTTTCCGTAATGGCCGAATTACATATCGGTGACATTCTAGCGCCTCCGAAGTCAGCCCATAAATGGTGCTGGTTTACGCCCACATAGACAAAGCATCAGTAAGCATACTTCCTGAATATGCTTCTCATCTTCACTACTCCTATGTATCGGTCCCCGTCCAGCACAGCGCACCATGATGCCCTGTTTTTCACCATCGCATGCCAAGCCTCCTCCGCGGTGGCGCCTAAAGAGACATGCCTCACACGCCTTATCGCCCGGCTGACATTCCTTCTCGCCTGCATTGTTTCTGCTTGCAAATCGTCAAGGTAAATAGCCCCAAGGAACATTCCGCGGCCATCTACGACAGGCGCTGACATTAAGCCATTTTTCTTCATATACGCGTCTGCAGCGTATATGGGCTCATACTGACTAATGCTCCTCTGCCTTATTATCAGGCTTCTAACCTTAATCTTCCTGGCCAGTGGATTGTAATACTCAGATATATGCGCAGCAGAGTCGCGCCTCGTATCCACCTGGGATCTGTATATAGAATCGTTTCCAGACACTATGCGTGCTATAGCCACACTAAACATGGCTGCAGGCAATAGAGCAAGACTTCCAGTCATCTCAATAACCATCACTGTCACGGCTATCGGCACATTGCCTGCCGCGCCGAAGAACGATAACATGCCTATTATGGCGAACACACCTATTAAGCTGGGGGTTATTATTGTAGGAAAAACACTGTTCAGAATAAGGGCAACCATGGTGCCTACAGAAGCTCCTATAAACATCCCCGGAGCGAACACGCCTGCACTGCCCCCCGAAGCAACAGAAGTTGACGTAGCAAATATCTTCATCAGGGCAAGGACAAAAAAGAACACAACAACCGGCAGGCCAAAGACATTGACAAACTGGTGCACGCTGCCGCTTATCATGAACTGAACCCAACCATAACTGACGCCTATCACTTCTGGAAAGGCAAGCGCTATCAGCCCGGTGAATGCAGCACCTATGGCAGGCTTAATGAACTTTTTCACCCTGAGCCTTGCGAACGCATTGTGAACGAAATAGAATACCTTCACATAGAGCCTGGCAAAAAGACCTGTAAACAGACCCACTATCAGTATGAAAGGAAGCCTGATAGGATCAAAGAAATAATTTGTCAGGCCTGAGCCCGATCCGAATATCGGCGAATAACCTACAAAAGCTCCGAATATCGTGAAGCCCACTATGCTTGCTATCACGCACGGGAATATTGTTTCTACCTCTATGTCATGTTTGTACAGTATCTCCCCGGAAAGAAGCGCCCCTCCGAAAGGAGCCTTGAATATTGTACCTATGCCTGCGCCCATGGCTATAGCTGTCATAATGCGCTTATCGCCTTTTGTAATGTCCAGGCGCCTTGCTATGGCATTCCCTATACCTGCAGAAACCTGTGCCGTGGGGCCCTCTCTGCCTCCGCTGCCGCCACTGCCTATCAGAAACATAGACGAGAGCAGTTTGACTAAGGGAACGCGTTCCCTTATCCTGCCATCTTCATTGTGGAATGCATTTATAACAGCGTCGGTTCCGTGGCCTTCGGTCTCGGGAGCAAACCTGTAAACTAATATTCCGGAGACAAGCGCACCTAGTATCATCACCAAAGGCAAGAGTACATAGCTATGCATGGAGAAGACGTAGGACAGAGTGCCTCCCTCCCCGAGTGGCAGCGGCCTATTGTAGCCATCGATGCCCCCAAGGAAGATAGTCTCGAAAAGGTATATTCCATAATAAATAACCAATGATGTAACGCCTACCACAACGCCTATGATTAACCCTATTATGCTCCACTTCTGTGCGCTGTGAAGATCCCTAAGCCTTAACAATCCCACACCTTGTCATCAAACACTAGTTAGTATAAGGCTAGTGACCTCCTCCCATCCGCAAATGGCGCAGGCTTCCTCCGCGTTCATGTAATCACCGCACCCTGCAAAGGATGATGGGCATTACAACAATAT
>CAZOFK010000008.1:0-16684 GCA_964579185.1 Microcaldota archaeon | reverse complement strand
CCTAAGCGCTCCAAGACACAAATACATGCGCTGTTCCATGAAGGTATCGGCTTTCAGGTTGCCTCGGCGCATCATGCGCACGCCATCGGGTCAGTGCCGGTGCTTCACCCGCCTTTCCCGAAGCGCAAGCACAGCCATGCATGGCGGTATTTACAAGTTGTTTATGCCCCAATCCCATTTCTAAGGAAATATTCATATAACAAAGTGTCCAATTAAGCTCATGGCTATCAAGGAGACGAAGCGCATCTACGACAATGTTCATGGCTATATCGGACTGAGCCGAGCCGAGCTCCGCATACTAGATACACCAACCTTCCAGAGGCTCCGCCAGATAAGGCAGCTGGGGCCTGCCGACCTTGTTTATCCAGGCGCAACCCACACGAGGTTCTCACACAGCATAGGCACGCTCTTTATGATGGGTCAGTTCCTAGAGAATGCAGTAAAGGAGCGCATAACCGATGAGTACGCAGAGAAGATGCGCATAGCCGCATTGATGCACGACATAGGCCATTATCCATACTCGCACACTCTGGAGCATGTCGCTGTAAAGAGCCTTTCCGGACCCGACCACGTGAGTGCAGGCGCGCTGCTTATACACAGCTTCATGAAGGAAAGGCTAGAGAACTACACAGCGCAGGAGATAATTGGTATAATAGAGGGAAGGGGTGACTCTATCTCGTCTCTACTCATGTCTTCGGCATTCGATGCAGACAAGTCAGACTATATGCTAAGGGATTCATACAACACAGGAGTGCCGTACGGGCGTACCGACGTCTCGACGCTGCTGCGCATACTCTCATTCGAAAAAGGCAAGATAATCTTCGAGAAGGACGAAGCTCCTGTAGAGAATTTCCTGATAGGCAGATATCACCTCTACCGCACAGTGATACACCACAAGACAGTTGTAGCATTCAATTTAATGATACAGCGGATATTCGAGCTCCTTGTAAGGGAAGGCAGCCTGCCTCATCCCGCAGAGATCTTCAGATCAGGCAATGAGTATGAGATATCAGGCTATACTGATGTTAAAGTGCTCTCGGCTATGCACTCTTTCCTTTCTAAAAGGCACGAGGGTTTTCTGAGTGATCTTATCCGCATGTTTCTAAACAGGGTGCCGCTTGAGCTCGCATATGCGTTCGAGGAACCTACAGAGGGCAGGGAAGCGCTGCCGCAGTATGCCGCTGTGGCAAGGCTCGAAAAGAGCGAAGCGTTCAGGGAAAGGCTCGCTGGGAAGGCTGGCATATCCAGCGAATGGATCTTCCCTGTGACGCTGCGCGATCTTGGCCTTATCGACGACGACACAAACATATATATAAGGAAGAAGGGCGAAAGGCTCGTGCCGCTTTCAAGGTCAAAAGCGCTTGTGTTGCGCATGATAGGCAGCAGAACCCTAAATGATGTAAGGATATACACCAGAAAGGGATACGGAAAGAGGGTGGCTCAGGCATTCGAGGCGATAATAGATGGATAGCAATGCCTTGGGCATGAGCATGGACGAGCTTGCCGGCATAATAGGCAGTGCGCTTAAAAGCGCCTTTCCTGAAGCAGGCATAGAGAGCGAAGAGATAAGGCGCAGCATTGGCTTTCCCAAAGCAGAGCACGGTGATCTAAGCTCGTCGATAGCCCTAGGGCTCCCAAAAAGAGTGGGGCAGAGTCCCCAGGGCATTGCAGAGAAGATAGCAAAGTACGCTGCACCTTCAGGCATGATAAAGAGCATAGCCCATGCTAATGGATATATCAATGCCTGGCTCGACGAGTCAAAATACACAGAGGCTGTTCTTGGTGCTGTAAACGGATACAAGGAGCGATACGGTGTATCAGACTTAGGCAAAGGCATGCGCGTTATAGTAGAGTATCCCAGCGTGAATCCTAACAAGCCATGGCACGTCGGGCATCTTAGGAATGCTCTTCTCGGTGATTCTGTATCGAATATTATGGCCTTCTGCTCCTATTCTGTAGAACGCGAGGATTATATCGACGATCTAGGGCTGCAGATGGCTGAGATACTCTGGGGCAGCAGGAATATAGGGATAGAGCAGGGTAAGAAGTACGACAGGGCCCTGGGCGAGCTCTACGTGAAGGTGAACGATGCCATAAAGCAGGGAAAGAAACCAGAAGAGGAGATAGCAGCGCTTCTCAAACTCATGGAAACACATGGAAGCGCAGAGGCTAACGAGATCAGGTCCATAGCCGAGAAAAGCGTCTCTGCGCAGTACGAGACTGCATTTGCATATGGCATATACCACGATGTGCTCATGTGGGAGAGCGACATAGTAAGGGAGAAGCTGACTGACGCTGCACTCGTATATCTCAAGCAGCGAGGTTTCACCTCAGCGCCAGACGGGGGCAAATACAAAGGCTGCATCGTTCTTGATCTGGAGAAGGTCGGTGCAGCTCAGATCGCAGAGGAAGCAAAGGTGCTCGTGAGAAGCAACGGCGCACTGACATACATAGCCAAGGATATAGCCTTCCATATGTGGAAGCTAGGCATGCTCAGCGCAGGCATGAGGTACAAGGGCTTCCTTATGCAGCCTAACGGCGCTTTTGCATACTCCTCTGCTGAAAACGGGAAGCCCATGGACTTCGGAGCGGCAGCGCTCTCTATAAATGTGATAGGCTCAGGCCAGAGATATCCTCAGGGGATATTAAGCAGCGTCATCGAGAGTATAAGTGAGGGAAGCGCAAAGGTGCACCATCTTGCGTACGGCGAGGTGGAGGTGAAGGAGGGCACCCTCAGCGGCAGGAGCGGCGGCTGGATGGGTACTTCAAGAGATTATACTGCTGACGATCTGCTGCGCGAGGTCTCAGCTAAAGTGGAAGAGCTCTCCAAGGCAGGCAGGAGGCCTGTCGGCTCGAAGGCTACCCAGGCAGCCATAAGGGGCATAGCGCTCTCTGCCATAAGATTCGAGTTTCTAAGGATAGATCCTGAGAAGAGGGTGCTCTTCGAGTGGGACCGCGCCCTGGATTTCAATGCAAACAGCGGACCGTACTGCATGTACATGTATGCAAGGGCTTCAAGGATACTAGAAAAGGCAGGCATATCAGAAATATACACAAGCGGCACTGTGGCATCAGCAATAAAGCGCAACGAGGGCTTCGAGCTTGTCAAGCATATAAGCCTCTTTCCGGATATCGTTGAGAAGGCATGCAGAGAGCTCAGGCCGAGCGTCATAGCCGTGTACCTGCTTGAGCTCTCCTCAGAGTTCGCGAGGTTCTACGAGAATGTGCCTGTGCTTGCGAGCAGCGATGAGCTCAGGGAGCTGCGCCTCGGCATAGTCTTTGCTCTCAAGCAAACAATATATAATAGCTTGCATGCATTAGGTATAAGCGCAGTCGGAGTGATGTAACTTGGGTCCGTAGCTCAGCTTGGATAGAGCGGCACCGTCCTAAGGTGATGGCCGCGGGTTCAAAAAACGCTTATCGAAGCTTGAAAATCCCGCCGGACCCGCTGATAATATGGTGTTTCTGTGGCAGACAAAAGAGAAGGGAAAAAGATAAAGGAGGCAAGGATCATAATAAGGCCTATAGGCAGGCTAGGTGGCCTCGATGGCATACATCTCTCTCTTATAATACTCATAGCCATATTGATGGCCCTGCTTCTCGTTGTTTCATATCCTGGCTCTCTGCCGCAGCAGAACGCAACACTCAGAAACTGCACCTACGGCACGTATAATGGCACATGCATACTGCCTAAGCAGAGCCCAGCAGACGTGAGGCTTGCTGCGGAGCGCTTCCTAGCAAGCTATGCCGATGTCAATACCTCACTCTCACTGCTGCCGTTTGTAGCAGACGTAAAAAACATGAGCCTTGCTTATCTGCCGCAGGCAGCGCAATGGTATGCTACTCTGCCTCTTATAAATCCTGCATATAATTCTACCATCTACTTCGCAATGCTCATAAGCGACAAGGATACAAGCAGCATAGTGCCGCTGCTTCAGACCATGGGACCGGGATCGCTCTCTAATGACTACACTGTTAGCCGCGGCGTTGTAAAGCTTGCTGAGAAGAGCGCATGCCAGACTGCCTCACCGCTGCATATTGACTGGTTCATCGATCCATATGCGCCAGGCGCAGTCAAAAGCCTCTTAGACGCTGTAGCCGAAGAGAAGAGCATGGGAAGCAGCATAAACCTTACCATAGAGATACTCTTCACACAATCGTCGCAGGTCATCTCCAAGGCGTACGGGCTTAATGATACATTGGCTTTAGGCGAGTATCTCTTCTGCGCCTCGCAGCAGAGCCAATTCGGCACATTCGTAGGAAAGCTAAACTCAATATACGCAAACGCATACATCTCGCCGCAGATAGCATCAGAGCTTGCGAACGCGTCATCGCTGAACAGGAGCGCGCTGCAGTCCTGCCTGGGGAGTGCAGGTACACTGATAAACAGGCAGGCTGTGCTGGCAAAATACTACAACATAACATCAACGCCCTCTGTAGTCACAAACTGCGAATATCTCTCGATACCGCAGACAGAGAGCTACGCCATATGCTATTCAAACAGCACATTATGCTAATGGACGGGATAATAGTAGGCATAGATACTGGAAAGACGTCTGCCATAGCATGCGTTGACCTCTCAGGAAGGCTCGTATGCATGAGGACAGCGCGCTTCGCAGATCTGCGCTGGTTCGTTGATTCCCTCAAAGAGGCAGGGATGCCTGTAATCATAGCTAGCGACAAGAAGAAGGCGGGCTTCCTTGTATCAAAGCTGGCATCGATCTTCGATGCCGCGCTCTTTCTGCCCAGAGAAGACATAAGCATATCGAAGAAGAAGGCCTACGCCAAGGTTGCAGGTGCATCGAACCTGCATGAGCGTGACGCACTCTCAGCCGCAATGTCAGCATACCACAGCCATTCGAACAAGCTTAAGCAAGCAGAGAGGCAGGCGCGCGAAAGAAGCATAGAAGATATAGATCACATAAAGGCGCTTGTCATAAAAAAGCATTCGGTCTATGAAGCCATAAACAAAAAGAAGACAGCGCGCTTCGTCAGATAGCACAGGCAGCATTGCTCAAATCATGCCTCCTCATTTTTAATAAATACCTTACTCTCGACTGCAGGTTCTCCGAATGCTCTCCATGCATTTCCAAGGCGTATACTGATCTCAAGGAATCTATCATCCCTGGGACCCGACGACCCTGGAGCTACTGAAAGATCCCCCTCCTTTATGCTAAACATCCCATCTACATATACGCCAGCAAGGCTCCTCCCATTTATCTCAACCTTTACCTGCACGCCGTGCTCCAGTCTCATATCAGACTCCCGCGCTGTGAGCTTGATGTTGCCATAACCATCTACATACGCGATCCTGTCCCTGGGCGGGTCAGGTATGCTCTCCATGCCTATTCTGCTTCCAAGAACTGAGTAGTCCTTGTTTATTATCCTTGTAAGTGGTTCTGGATACTTATCTCTAGACCTGAACTGCGAGCCTCTATTATCGACAGCTACGCTCCTCAGCTCCTTTATCATCGGCTTTATGAAAGAAAAAGTGAAGCCTGAGAAGACGGCAATCACCTCAAGCCCTGTCGAAAGCAGCGCATACGCAAGGCCCTCGCCCTCGTTCTCCTTCCTAGGGTTGGGATCGTCTTTCCTGGGTGCGGTGTTGGAGAAGATATACGCGCCTCCTTCCATATCAATATCACTGCCGTCGAGGGCAAGCTGGTATATGCAGAAGCCCGTAGAGATTGTGCTGAAAGCCCTTACTGTAACATAGTCTATGTCTGCCCTTGGCATCGTTCCCTTTATTCTCCTCTTTATCTCTGCGAAGGCAAGATCACCTGCCCCGAAGTCCCCCACAACGAATATCAATGGCTGGTTATCCATGAAACCATTCAACATGCCATTCGGCACTACAACGCTGACTCGTCAAAAGCGCAGCCCGTCCGAACGCTTCTCTCATTTTTCTATACGAGCTACATCATTTTATATATTACTGCAGCGCTCTATGAACTGCCGGCTCTTTGTAATTGAAATAGGGTCAATTACAAAGTGCCTATTTATGCAAAGCCGAGATTGCCATAAGATTCATAAATCCTTACTCACAATTAGTAGTGTTGCCTTTTCGTGCATTCGCGAGTGGAGCGGGCAGGAAAGTGCAATACTGCCTAGAATAAACTGGTGCTTGCATGACTAAAGATTCGATAGCCGAGTTGCAGGAGGCTGAAAAAAAGGCCAAGGAGGACATGGCAAAAGCTCTCGAAGAGAAAAACGAGATCATACGTGAAGCGCATGCCAAGTCTGAAAAGATCGTAAAAGAGGCGCATGATAAGGCCAGCATGATCAAGGAAGAGGCAGAGAGGGAGTTTTCAAAAAAAGCGGAGACATCGAGGAGGAAAGCGCTGGCTGATGCCACCGCAAAAGCTGCAAAGATAAAGAAAACCTCTCTAAGCGCCAAAAAATCCGCAGAGATTGTGAAGGCTATTATAAAGGGGATAGTTGGTAAGTAGATGCTTCGCACCGAGCCTATGCAAAAAGTCAGGGTAGTATGCCTTGACAAAGATAAGCGAAGTGTGATTGTTGCGCTGCATGACCTGGGCAGCCTGGATCTCAGGAAGAGCAGACTGAAGCTTGAGGAGGACCAGGCAGCCCCAAGCCTTGACATCCTTTCTGAATACTTTGTAAAGGTGGAAGGCGCAATACGCATATTAGAAAAACCGGGAAAGAAAGAAGTGCAGAAGGCCACTAAAATATCATATAACGAGAAGCGCCTAGAACTCGATGCTCTTCTTCAAAGAATACGTTCTTTCAAGGTCCTTGATGACATTTACTCGTTAGATGAGAGAAGCAAGGCACTTAAAAGCGATAAGAAAGTGCTTTTGCACGCCGAGCATATAGCACACATGCTCTCAGGCACAGGTATAAACTTCTCAGAGCTCGGAAGCGAGTATATAGCCATACGCGCCTTCGAGAGTGATTCAAAGCATGTACCTGAGATAGAGGCCGAGCTCAGGCATGGCTCAAAAAATATCGAGATTAGGAAGGGAAGCACGCTAGGCGCCAGTACAGCCTTGCTTGTGGCATACGAAAAGAGGAGTAGCATAGAGCAGGTCATCAAAAAGCAGAAGATGCAGGAGATCGATCTCCACTCCGAGCATCTTGAAGGTATCGCAGAGGAAGCACTGAAGGAAATAAAAACAAGGCTTGCAAATATGTCAGAAGAAGTGGCGGGCATAGATAAAACCCTCGATTCGATAAGGCAGAAAGAGTATCCTGAACTCCTGGCAATAAAGGAGATGCTTAACGTTGAACTCGAGAGGGCAAGATGCAGCGGCATATTTAAAAAAACAGAATCTTTATTTGTAATCGAGGGATGGGTGCCTAAGAAAGGCATTACGGACCTTAAAGGCGCAATAGCGAAGACCACCGAGAACAGGTATCATTTCGAGGAGCTCGATGAATCGGAAGAGCTTGCTCCGACACTTATGAACAGGCCTGGCTTCCTTAAGTCTTTTGATTATGTGATGGAATTTCTCTCCATACCAAGGAGCGACGAGATTGACCCTACATGGATATTCATACTCTCCTTCCCTATATTCTACGGGCTCATGGTCTCGGATGTAGGATATGGTATCCTCTCGCTGCTCTTCGCGACATGGATAAAGCGCATAACGAATCCTGAAGGCCTTGTCCACAACACTGCAAGCATATGGCAGCTGGGCTCCCTCTCTGTTATATTCTTCGGGTTCCTCACCAACCAGTACTTTGGCCTGCAGCTTAACCAGTACTTTACAACATTCAAAGGCCTGGACTGGTTCAAAAACATAACGACCATAATGCTTCTTAGCATCTTCTTCGGCATGGCACAGATACTCATTGGACTTATTATCAGCGTTGTGAACAACCACAGGCGGAGGAGGAGAAGGCTTGTTGTAGCAAAGCTTACATCGATATTGCTCATACTCTCAGGCACAATAGCCATAAGCGGCGGCATCTTTCATCTCTTCGGAGCTACAATAACGCTCGCATCAGGCATTCTTGCGCTGCTCTCTCTCCTCATAACGCTTGTCCTGAGCGGCTACGAGGCCGGCGAGGTGCCTTCCCTCATAGCTCACATACTGAGCTACAGCAGAATCATGGGCTTCGGCATGGTCAGCGTGTACATAGCATTCATCATAGACATGGCGCTGACTCCGAATCTAAGCCACGGTGTGCTTCTCTTCATGCTCTACCTAGTGGTATTTATAATTTTGCACTTCCTAAATATGATTGTCTCGATATTCGAGGGCATAGTACAGAGCATAAGGCTCAATTTTGTTGAGTTCTTCACAAAGTTTTATGAAGGAGGAGGCATCAAGTACAAGCCCTTCTCATACAGGCGCGTTTATACTAAGAAATTGTAATATGGTAAAATATGGTGGAAAGATGACAATAACTATGGCGGCTGCTGTGGCAGCTCTCGGCGCAAGCATAGCAATAGCGGGCAGTGCCCTGGCAACAGCTATAGCCCAATCGGCTATAGGAAGTTCAGGAATGGGATTATTGGCTGAGAGGCCTGAGGAGATGGGAAGGGTGCTTCTCTTCCTTGTACTCCCTGAGACACTTGTGATATTTGGCTTCGTAATAGCCGTACTCTTGGCTCTCGGCGCAGGTCTTATCTGAGGGTGCGTAAATGGCCCTTACCGAGCTGAGGGAAAGCATAGAGGGCAATTCACGCAATGAGCTTCGCAAGGTCAGAAAGGAGGCCGAGTCTGAGGCAGAGCGCATACTCGAAGAAGCCAAAGGGCAGGCAGCCGAGATATCAAAGAAGGCGCGCTCTGAGGCCGAGTCTGAGGCAGAGGCGCGGCAGGCAGGGCTTGCCACAGAGCTCGAACTCGAGAGTAAGAGTATACTCATGGCAGCGAGAGCCTCTGCTGTAGAGCATGAACTGAAGCGCATAGAGCCTCTCGTCGAAAAAGGGCTGAGTAAGGGGCACGCTAAGGAGATAGCCTCGCTGGCCACAAAGAGGTTTGTTCAGACTCTGGGAAGCAACGAAATCCTCGCCGATTACGGGAAGGGGCCAGTGCGCCTGCGCGACTCAAGTGCTGTATCTGACAAAGGCATTATCCTATACTCACTGGACAAGAGGATAAGACTGGATGCGAGCATAAAGGGCATTCTTGAAGGTAACAAAGAGCTAATGCGCAGCATGCTCTTGAAAGACCTCTTCGGCTAGGTGTTTCTTTGCTAAGATCTGCAGTCAGATACGGCTACTCGAATACCAGAGTCAAGGCCATGGAAGCTAAGCTCATAAAGAGCCAGGAGATGCAGGGAATAGCGTCTGCCAAGAGCATTCAAGACATACTTCCCGTGCTTATACAGACTGATTATAGCCAGAGCCTTGTTGAGTATGGCGGTATTGACATAGCACACTCTCTTATAGACTACGCGCTGAGCAGGAATATGGCATCAAACCTCGAGAAGGTCATCAGGATAACTCCCGCTAAGAAGAGGCATATACTAAAGCACGTGGCAGGCAAGTGGGGCATAGACAACATACGCGTGGCAATAGAGGCCAAGGCGCGCGGCATGCCGTTTGAGGAAGTTTCCAAATACATAATAGACTTCGGCACATACAACAACGCTTTGATAAAGGAGGCGATGAAGGAACAGGACCTTGCTGCTATGCTTACGAGGCTCTCAAAAGGCGTAGAGGCGAAGCCGGCAAAGGCGGCCCTCTCAGCATACGCTTCTTCAAAAAGCGTCTATGACGCGATCGATGCCCTGGAGTCAGAGTATTACAGGTCAATGCAAGGCATAGCGCATGAGCTCAGATCTATGAAAGAGATGCGCGCAGCAGAGATAATAAGCATGAATATGGACATGGTCAACCTGCTCACGCTTATAAAGGCGAAGAGGCATGGACTGCCGTTCAGCGAAATAGAAGAAGGGCTCCTGCACGGCGGCAGTATCGAGAGAGAGACAATGAGAAGCGCCTATGCCGAGCCTGATCTTGCCGCAATGCTCTCAAGGCAGCATGCATTCGATCTCTCCAAGAGCATAGCCCTTTACAAGGAAAAGAAGCAGCTTCTGCCTTTTGAGATAGAGATGCGGAACAAGCTCTTCAGGACAAGCCTGAAATACCTGCGCAGAAGCGTGCTCTCACTAGGGGCAATACTTGCGTACGTATACCTGAAGGAGGTTGAGGTCTTCACGCTCAGGATACTCATAAAGAGCAAGGCGTACGGCCTCAGCAGCGAAGAGGTCTCAAGGCTAATAGAGTGGAAGATATAGTTGGTCTTATGGCAGGAAAAGAGTACAAGGTTGCAGTTGTAGGCACAGAAGAGCTTGCCCTTGGCCTTAGGATGCTCGGCATACGCGAAGCCTATACGGCAGAGAACGCAAGCGAGGCAGAGGCGATGATAAAAAAGCTTCTGCAGCGCGATGATATAGGCCTGATAATACTTACATCAAACCTTGTCAGGGGTATCAGGGATAAGAAGCTTCTCTCACTTATAGATACAAGCATACTGCCCATGTTCATAGAGGTGCAGGGGTACAGAGGAGAGTATAAGCCAGACACTCTGCGCAGGCTCATACTCAAAGCCATAGGCATTGATATTAGCAAGAGTATCGGTAATTGAAATTTGGTAGTTAAGATGGGAGCTATAAAAAGAATATCAGGACCGCTTGTCATAGCAAAAGGGATGCTCGGAAGCAAGATGTACGACGTAGTCAGGGTAGGTGAAAAGGGCCTTATCGGAGAGATCATACAGCTTAAGGCCGACGACGCAGTCATACAGGTATATGAAGACACTACTGGGCTGAGACCCGGAGAAAAAGTGGCGTCTACAGGCTCTCCCCTCTCTGTAGAGCTGGGCCCCGGGCTTCTAAGCAGGATATATGATGGCATACAGCGCCCACTCGAGATTATCGAGAAGAGGAGCGGCGCGTTCATAGCCAGGGGCATAGAGACTGAGCCTCTCGACAGGAAGAAAAAGTGGCGCTTCACGCCCACTCTCAAAGCAGGAGCAGAGGTCTCGCCAGGCAGCATCATAGGCTACGTCCAGGAGACAGAGCTGATAAAGCATTATATAATGGTGCCTGAAAAGCTCAGCGGAAAGCTGAGGGGCATAAAGGCCGGCGCGTTCAGCATAGATGAGAAGATAGCAGAAATAGAGACAAGAAACGGGAAGATGCAACTGACCATGTCCCAGAAGAGGTCTGTAAGGATTCCTTCGAGGTATAGCAGCAAGTATAGGAGCGAAGAGCCGCTCACCACGGGCCAGCGCGTCCTTGACACGTTCTTCCCTGTTGCCAAAGGCGGCACTGCCGCTGTACCAGGCCCTTTCGGTGCAGGAAAGTGTGTAGTCGGAGATACAAAGATAATCGTAAACAGGGAGCTGAGATCCATACAGGAAGTATTCGATAGGTCAGCAGGTAAGAGAGAGATGCTCTCAGAAAACGAATGCACAAAAACACTAGACACTCCATTGGAGGTCTACACGTTCGACGGCAATGGCATAAGCAGTACAGGTACCAGCACTCTGTACAAGGGAGTTACTGAGAAGATCATAGAAGTAAAGACAAGGTCGGGCAGGAGTGTAAGGCTTACCCCTATACACAGGCTCTTTATACTGGACGAAGAACTTAATATCGTCGAAAAGGAGGCTGCGCTGCTCTCCGAGGGAGACTTTATTGTTTCACCTAGGAAGCTGCAGATTGATGCGGGATACGCCAGCATAGCTCTCGACCCTGACTACAGGATTGCAGACAAAGATGCAATAGAAAGGATGATTGTCCTGGTAGACGAATACTGCAAGCGCAATCGCATGACCCTCAAGGAGCTCTCAATGAAAATTAACGTAAAGTACGACATCATGATGGGCTATTTCAGGAAGGCAAACCTTCCGAGTGTAGGATTCATAAGGAAGATCGAGGCCGAACTCGGCATAACGATAAGATTCAACAGCATAAAAACAGAAAGGCGATCCTCTGCGATAAAAGTGAGTGAAATTCTCAATGAGGAGATGGGCGAGCTTATGGGACTGCTCTTATCCAACGGCATGATAAGGGGCTCCACTCTTCTCTTTTTCAACAAGGACCCTGAACTTCTCAACAGGGTCAAGCACCTCATCAATAAGCTCTTCGGACTTGATGCAAAAGAGAGCCTGGTGAGAGGAGTCTCTGCTGTAGGAGTGCACAGCAAGGCCCTTGCCAAGATGCTCGTCTCTCTTGGATATCCAATACAAAGAAAGCCAAGGAATGCTGTGTTGCCTAAAGGATTGCTCGCCTCCCCAGAGTCAGTAATACTGGATTTTGTAAAGGGGTACATAGAAGGCCACGGTTCCCTTGGTATAAGAGGGCCTGAGATCCACACCGCAAGCAAGGAGATGAGGGACGGTCTTTCGTATCTTCTGCTGAGGCTGGGGATATTATTCAGAGCGAGCACAAAAACAGCAAAAGGACGGACATGTTATAAGATATTCATCTCTGCAGGGGAAGCGACGAAACTTTATCCCTTATACGAGAGAGAGCGCAAAGTCAACGGCAATGACATACTCCCTATGGCTCCGGAACTATTCAGGAGGATGCTTAATGGAGCAAGACCTCATGAATTCGAAAGGGAGAGAATCTCTACAGGATACTACATCAACCAGAATTTCACAGTGCAGATATTCAAGAAAGTGGTTTCAGAGTTGAAGGAGGAGAGGCTTGCAAATCTTGCAAACGCTCTAGATTCTGTCTTTCTTGACGAGGTCATAGAGATAAGAAGCATTGATGAGAGAACAGACGTTTACGATATTGTTGTCGATAAGACGCATAACTTCATAGGGGGCAGGATGCCTATGATACTGCATAATACAGTCATACAGCACCAGCTTGCCAAATTCGCCAACAGCGACGTAGTTGTATATGTGGGATGTGGGGAGCGCGGCAACGAAATGACAGACGTGCTTACAGAATTCCCGGAGTTGAAGGACCCTAAGACGGGCAGACCTCTCATGGAGAGGACAATACTCGTGGCCAACACCTCTAACATGCCTGTCGCTGCAAGAGAGGCAAGCATATACACAGGCATAACAATAGCCGAGTACTTCAGGGATATGGGCTACAGTGTTGCAGTAATGGCCGATTCGACTTCAAGATGGGCCGAGGCCATGCGTGAGATATCGGCAAGGCTCGAGGAGATGCCAGGAGAGGAAGGTTACCCTGCATATTTACCTAAGAGGCTTGCTGAATATTATGAGAGGAGCGGCAAGGTGAAGACACTATCAGGAGGCACAGGCTCGATAACGCTCATAGGTGCAGTCTCTCCCCCTGGTGGTGATATATCAGAGCCTGTCTCCCAGGGCACCCTCCGTGTAGTGAAGGCCTTCTGGTCGCTTGATCAAGCGCTCGCAGGTTCAAGGCACTTCCCAGCAATAAACTGGCTCAACAGCTACTCCCTTTACCTCGACGCGCTTGAAAGCTGGTATGTGAAGAATGTCGGTGATGTCTTTGTCTCAGATAGGAAGGAGGCAATGCGTCTACTCCAGCGTGAGGCTGAGCTTAAAGACATAGTGCAGCTGGTGGGGGAAGATGCATTGCCAGAGACAGAGCGCATACTCCTTGATATAGGTAGGATGCTCAGGGAAGATTATCTGAGGCAGAGCGCATTCGACGATGTAGACGGATATACAAGCCTTAAGAAACAGGCAGAGATGCTGAATACTATCATACGTTTCTCCGATGCTGCTGCAGACGCGGTGAAAAAGGGCGTGAGCGCAGACAAGATAACCTCAATGAAGGTCAAGGAGGATATAGCAAGGCTTAAATGGGCAAAGGAGAGCGAGATAGAGGCACTGGCTAAAGGCGTAAGGCATAAGGCCTCTCTTGAATTTGCTGCCCTGATAGACGAAGAAGCTTCGGCAGGGATCGAAGCAGAGAAGAAAATGGTGTCTAAATGAGATTCGAGGTAGAATACAATACGATAGAGAGTGTGGCCGGCCCGCTTGTTGTTGTCGGAAGGGTCAGGAATGCGGCCTACAACGAAATAGTCAGGATAAGGATGCAGAATAATGAGTACAAGATAGGCCAGGTGCTTGATACAAGTGAAAAGAACGCAGTGGTGCAGGTATTCGGGCCCACCAATGGCATAGACATAGACACGACCTCAGTAGAATTCCTCGGGGAGACATTCAGGATAGCTGTCGGAGGAGGCATGCTCGGCAGGATCTTCGACGGACAGGGAAGGCCGAAGGACAATGCGCCTGAAGCAACGCACGGAGAGAAGCGCGATATAAACGGCGAACCCATAAATCCAGTTTCAAGGACAATGCCGAGCGATTTCATAGAGACTGGAATATCAACAATCGACGGCCTCAACACTCTGGTCAGGGGACAGAAGCTGCCTATTTTCTCAGGCTCAGGCCTGCCGCACAACGAGCTTGCGGCACAGATCACAAGACAGGCTAAAGTCAAGAACAAGAGCGAGAACTTCGCAGTCGTCTTTGCAGGCATAGGCATAACATATGACGACGCACAGTACTTCATAGAAGAATTCAGGAAGACAGGGGCATTGAGCAGGACAGTCGCATTCATAAACCTTGCGGACGACCCGAGCATAGAGAGGATACTCACCCCGAGGCTTGCGCTCACCACAGCAGAGTTTCTTGCATACGAGGAGCAGATGCACGTGCTTGTCATACTTGACGACATGACAAATTATGCAGAAGCCCTTAGGGAGCTCTCAAGCGCAAGGGAGGAAGTGCCGGGCAGGCGCGGCTATCCCGGCTACATGTACACAGACCTCGCAAGCATATACGAGCGCGCAGGAGTCATCAAAGGCAAGAAGGGAAGTATAACGCAGCTCGATGTTCTCTCAATGCCGAGCGACGATGTGACACATCCCATACCCGACCTCACAGGCTACATAACCGAGGGCCAGGTCTTCCTGAGCAGAGCCCTTTACAATAAAAATATATATCCGCCTGTGAATCCACTGGGCTCTCTCTCCAGGCTCATGAATAACGGCATAGGCGCAGGCAAGACAAGGGAAGATCACAGGGGTGTCGCAGACCAGCTGTACGGCGCATATGCAAGAGCCCAGGAAGCAAAGAGTCTGAGCTCCATTGTTGGAGCTGAGGCGCTGAGCGAGAGCGACAGGCGCTATCTCAACTTCGGCGACGCATTCGAGGGACGTTTCATCAGCCAGCGCTACGACGAAGAGAGGAGCATAGAGGAGACGCTCTCTATAGGCTGGGACCTTCTCTCAATGTTGCCAGAGGCCGAGCTTACACGGGTAAAGTCAGAGTATATAAAGAAGTACTACAAAAAAGTGGCATAGATGCAGAGGCTCAATCCGACAAGAATGAATCTCATAGAGGTCAAGCGCAGGTCAAGGACGGCGCGAAAAGGCTACGATATACTGAAAAAGAAGCGCGAAGTCCTGGTTCTTGAGTTCCTGAAGCTTCTGAAGCAGTCGGGGAAGGGACGCGAATACCTTTACAGGCTTCTCAGCGAGGCCTATAAGAGCATCGTCATCTCATCAGCATACGTGGGAAACTTCGAGCTCGAAGCCTCTGCGCTTCACGCCAAAGAGGTCGCTCCCATAGGCATAGGTATAAAGAACGTCATGGGCGTCAAGATACCCGAAATAGAGAAGAACAAGTCAAGAGCTGAAGGCGCTGACTCCTTCCTATCGGAGAGCGTCGCAGTTGAAGACATAAGGGAGACCTTCTCAGACGCAATAAACGCCATACTGGACGTTGCGCAGCAGGAGCAAGGCCTGAAAAGACTTGTCACAGAGATAGAAAAGACAAAGCGCAGGGTCAATGCCCTTGACTACGTAGTCATACCCGGATACAACAGCCAGGCAAGATACATATCAATGCGCCTCGAAGAGATAGAGCGCGACATGTTCTCTGCACTCAAGCACGTCAAGAAGAAGCTCTCAAAGGTGTAATGGTGACAAACGCCTGCCTCTTCAGCGGAGGCAAGGATTCAACGCTTGCGCTTCATAAGGCCATCGCTCTGGGCATAAAAATAAATCTGCTTATAACCATGAGATCCAGGAACAGGTACAGCTACATGTTCCATTATCCTAATACAGAGCTTACAAGGCTGCAGGCCGAGAGCATGGGCATAAGGCAGGTCTTCGTAGACACCGAGGGCAGAAAAGAGGAGGAGCTATACGACCTAGAGCATGCATTCGTCTCAAACAATGTGAGGCTGCTTGTCACAGGTGCGACATACAGCAGGTATCAATCGGAGAGGATAAACGGCATAGCATCAAGGCTAGGCATAGAGAGTGTGGCACCCCTCTGGCATATCGACCCATACGAAGAGCTTAATACCATCTCCTCTGACTTCGAGGCGATCCTTACGGCTGTTTCAGCAGAGGGCCTGGATGAGACGTTCCTAGGCAGAAGGATAGACAAGGAGATGATAAGCAGACTTGCAGAGCTGAATAAAAGATATGGTATAAACATGCTTTTCGAGGGAGGCGAGGCTGAGTCATTCGTTCTTGATGCCCCTCTCTTCTCAAGGCGCATACTGATACAGAAAGCAGAGAGCGAGTGGGACGGCGCAAGGGGCATGTATCTCATAAAGGAAGCCGCACTTGCAGCCAAAGGGGAGCAAAGAGCGCAGGCACCATAGGCATCATACACAAGTTTTAAATATCTTATTGAATAGAAGTAAGAGTTCAAAATTTGTCTTTCTGAGGGGAGTTCGAGAGTAGACCGGTAAGATATTGAGAATAACTCTTATCTTGCTGTTTCAG
>CAZOFK010000007.1:2729-17022 GCA_964579185.1 Microcaldota archaeon | reverse complement strand
CTAAAGTAACCGATTTACGATGACAAAAAAGAAGAGAAAAGCCTCCGAATCCCATAGAACCTACAGTTATTTAATTTGTCAAGTTCTTATATATCCCACTGCTGACGTGTGCGGGTCTTACGCCACATTTGACAAAAATATTGTGAGGATATGCTTGATTCGGCGCTTAACAAGGATGTGCTTAGAGAGGAGTTCGGGCGCTCGTACGAAGAGTACTACATGACAAAGCTCTTCGAAGACGAGGGCTTCGAGAGGCGCAGATGCAGGATCTGCGGAAAGAACTTCTGGAGCGTGGCTGAGAGAGACGTCTGCGACGACCCTTCGCATACAGCATATAGCTTCTTCAGGGAGAGCCCCAGGCACATAGGCTATAAAGAATTCTGGGACCTCTTCTCTAGTTTTTTCATCAAGAACGGGCATGACGCTATAAAGAGATATCCTGTAGTGAGCAGGTGGAGGCAGGATCTCTACTTTACCATTGCAAGCATACAGGACTTTCAGCGCATAGAGAACGGTGCGATGGCATTTGAGTATAGCAGCAACCCGCTTATAGTGCCGCAGATATGCCTCAGGTTCAATGACATAGAGAATGTAGGGGTTACGGGCAGGCACCTCACAAGCTTCATGATGGCCGGCCAGCATGCCTTTGAGTGGCCCAAGAAAGGCTACTGGCGCGACAGAACAATAGAGCTTAACTACAGATTCCTGACTGAGGTATTGAAGGTGAAGAAGGAGAGCCTCGTATATATGGAGGACGTCTGGGCCATGGGTGACTTCTCAGAATTCGGCCCTTGCCTGGAGAGCTTCTCAAACGGCCTTGAACTCGTCAACAGTGTTTTTACCCAGTTCGAGAGCTTTAATGGGAAGGCGCGCGAGCTTGAAGGCAAGGTCGTTGATGTAGGCTGGGGTTTCGAGAGGCTGATGTGGTTTTATACAGGCTTCGGAAGCGTCTATGAGAGCGTATTCGAGAGGATAATAAAGAGGTTCAGCAACATCGAGATGGAAAACGAACTCTTCCTTAAGTTCGCGGCCCTCTCGAGCGAGCTTGACGTCACTGAGGGCAACTTCAGGGAGAAGGAGAACGCGCTGCTCAGGAGGCTCGGCATTTCTAGGGAGCAGTATGAGCGCAGGCTCAAGCCAGTGCATTCCTTTTATGCCATACTTGACCACGTTAGGACGCTTCTCTTCGCAACTGCTGATGGCGCGCTACCTTCGAACGTAGGCGGCGGTTATAACCTGCGCGTCATACTAAGGAGAGCGCTCTCGTTTATAGAGGAGTACGCCTTGGATATAGACCTCGATGAGATTGCAGGGGAGGAGGCCGAAGAGCTTAAACCCATGTACCCTGAACTCGCTGAAGGCCTTCCCACACTCTCAAGAATCATTGACACTGAGAGGCAGAGGTACTCTAAAAGCAGGGAGAATGCTTCTAGGATCATAGACTCGCTCTTCTCCGAAGGGAGGGAAATAAGCAAGGAGGAACTGCGCACCATGTACGAGAGCCACGGCATCACCCCTGAGGTCATAGGCAGCTATGCGAGAAAGAAGGGCGTAGAGATAGAGCTGCCTGAAGCGCTCTATGAGGATATTATGAAGGGGGACTTTGCGGCCAATGAGGAGGCGCCAAGGCTTGAGATGGTCCCGGGCACCCTTCCAGAGACAACGAAGCTGTATTACGGATTCGCGACCTCTTCTGAGTCAAAGGTCTTATATGTGCACAAGAATTATGTTGTTCTTGACAAGACTCCTTTCTATCCTGAAGGAGGGGGCCAGGAGAGCGATAGGGGCACGATAAACGGGCACAATGTCGTAGATGTGCAGAGCTCAGGCAATATAATAGTACATGTCACTGAGGATGAAGCGGCGCGTTCAGGCATCTCTGAGGGAGCGATGGTTTCATGCAGCGTCGATATAGAGAGGCGTGAGAGGCTCATGGCCCACCATACCGCAACGCATCTCATAAGTGCAGCCGCAAGGAGTATTCTTGGAAGGCACGCATGGCAGGAAGGCGCCAAGAAGAGTGCGGAAAAGGCACACATAGATATAGCGCATTACGAGAAGCTAAACAGCAAGGAGATAGAAGAGATAGAGGCATTCGCCAATGATGCTGCCCTGCATGGCATAAAGGTGAGCGTGCGCGAGATGGAGCGCGGCGCAGCTGAGCGCGAATACGGATTCTCTATATACCAGGGCCACGGGGTGCCTTCGAAGAGCATGAGGATAATAGTAATAAGCGACAAGGAGGGCAGGCTCATAGACGCTGAGGCCTGCGGCGGCCTTCATCTTGCAGGCAGCGAGAGCCTTTTAGGCAGCATAAAGGTTATAAACTCTTACAGGATACATGACGGCGTGAATAGGATAGAGTTCGTTGCAGGCAGGGCTGCCCTTGAGTATTTCGGCAGGGAGCATGCAGAATTGATTAAGGCTTCAAGCATCTTGAATGTTGAGAGGTTCGGCGTGGCAGGGCGCAGCATTAAGCTGCGCGAAGAGTATGCTGCGCTGCTTAAACGCTACAGTGAAAAGGAGGAGGAGCTTGCCGAGACCCTGGGCGAGATATACTCTAAAACAGGGACAAATGAGATCTTCATCGAGAGGGATGCCACGCGGGAGATGCTGCGCAGGATCGCTGCGGCCCTTACTTCTAAGCGCAGCGATTCTGTGGTGCTTGCAAAGAACAAAAAGGGCGATTTTGTCTGCATGTGCGGGAGCTCCTCAGGCATAAGCGCGCTGGAATTCGCCAAAAAGGCGCTCGGAAAGGACTTTAGAGGAGGGGGCTCGGAGAGGCTTGCTGAGGGAATGGTAGGCACTGCCTGATATGGTATAGACGGGGAGTACTTGGACCTCTATTCGCTTTTCATATATCCGATAATATACATCCTGCCTGCATATGTGGCTAACGGAGCGCCTGTAATTTTTGGAGGTGGAAGGCAGCTTGACCTTGGAAAGAGATTCAGGGGCAAGCCAATATTAGGAAGGCATAAGACCATACGCGGGCTTCTCTTCGGGCTCGCTTCAGGCTTAGTGGTAGCTTATGCCGAATCGCTCTTTATACCTTATATGCTCTTCGTAGGCGTGCTTCTTTCAATTGGCGCGCATGCAGGAGACCTTATAGGCAGCTTCGCAAAGAGAAGGGCAGGAAGGCTTGAAGGCGAATCGCTGGCCTTTTTTGATCAGTACCTCTTCCTGATATTCGCGCTCATTATAGCCGCGCCCCTGGGCCATCTGCCTACGCTGCCAGGGCTTGTCTTCCTTGCAGTCTTAACAGGTGTAATGCACAGGCTTACCAACATACTTGCGCACAGGATAAAAATAAAGAAGGTGCCGTGGTAGTTAGACCTCGTTTTGCGCAGTTGCCGCGTCTCACAATGTTATGGGGCAATGGCCACCCCGGTAGGATAGCTGAAACCTCCTGTTATTGCACCTGTTATTGTGTTTGTGGCTGTGTTTATTATCACTACGTTGTTGCTATACATGTTCGTTACGTATGCGTAGGTTCCGTCGGGGGAGAAGGCCACCCCTATCGGCCCGTCGAAACCTCCTGTTATTGTGCTTGTTACTGTCTCAGTGGCTGTGTCTATTATAGGAATATCTTCTGCATACCACTCTGCTACGTATGCGTAGGTTCCGTCGGGGGAGAAGGCTGCGTCGGCCGCTTTGAAAAAAGCCATACTGCCTGTCCCTACCTTTGTTGCAGTGTTTATTATTATTATGTTGCCTGGATTTACTACGTATGCGTAGGTGCCGTCGGGGGAGATAGCTCCGCTGAATGGTTCATATATCCCGCTGGTTATTGAACCTGCTACAGTATTTGTCGCTGTGTCTATTATTGTTGCGCTGCTTGAACCCTGGTTTATCACGTATGCGTAGGTTCCGTCGGGGGAGATGGCCACTCCTGTCGGATTGCTAAAACCGCTGGTTATAGCACCTGTTACGGTCTCTGTTGCTGTGTCTATTATCACAACATTGTTTGAGCCTGCATTTGTCACGTATGCATAGGTGCCGTCGGGGGAGATAGCCACTCCTGTCGGATCGTTAATGCCGCTGCTTATTGCCCCTATTATTGTGTTTGTGGCTGTGTTTATTATCATTACATTGTTTGAGCCCTGGTTTGTCACGTATGCATAGCCTGACGGGACCCCTCCTGATTGCGATGAAAAGGCATGGGTTGTAGAGACCATTGCAGATATTTTTGCAACGTCGACATATAATCCGGACTGCGCGCCCTGGCTGTAAGCTATCCACAAATGCCCTGTGAACGGTGTTCCTACAGAGCTGCCACTTATAGGACATTGGAAGATGATGCTCTTTTCCTGGCCAGGCTGCAGCGAGATTGAAGGACTCCTGCCTATGAATGAAGGCTCGCCTGGATTTTTTGTACAGCCCACGCCTGTTATTGTTATGGGATAGCCTTCTTCACCGAACGTTACAGAGAGATTGCCTGTTGAATTGAGAATGGGACTCTGGCAGAGGTAACCTGTAGAGGCGATGCATGCTGTCCCTGTATAGGAGCTGCTGCTAAACATGCCGAGCCCGAAGATGGCCCCGAGGAGTATGGCTATGACGAGTATAGACCAGCTGTATGTCATGAGGTATTCCATAGCGCTCTGTACATGCTCTTCTGGTGGGCTCTCCCCGCGTCTGGAATGACCTGCTTTTATTCCTTTTTTAGCCATTTTATCCCAATTCAATCATAGATGAAGGCATGCTTAATAATATATATTCATTAGTTGCAGGGGAAGCCCGCACTCTTGGATGGGGTGAGATGTCACCGTCTAGGCTGTTCCTATACTTCTGCTTGCTTCGCAGCACTCAGCTCCGCACAGGCTCAGTGCCATATAATCCCTTACAACGGATTTGAAAAGAGCCTTTTTATTTGTTCTCATTGATATAATGCCGATTCGGATGCCTGATGAAATAACCTTTATGGACATAGCCTCACTGCTGAATATAACTGCTGACACGACCCTCGAGAAGCTCGGGCGCACGCTCAATACAAGCATCTTCGACATCTCGAACATAGCAGGCACCCTTAAGCAGAAAGGCCTTATAGAATTTACCTCTTTCTATCCCGGCCCTACCTCGATAACCGTCACCGACTCTGGGAAGGCGCTCATAGCAGAGGCCGATGCGAGGAGCGCTGAGCCGCTTGACCTGCTCGACGAATCGATACTTGCGCAGCTCGCAGGGGGAAAGCGCATACCTATAGAACTGCAGAATACGCTGAGCGTGAGGCCGAGAGACCTCGCACTGAGGCTGTACAAGCTAAGCAAGCAGGGCTTTATTATATACGATGTAAAGAACGCGGGCGTTGAGCTCCTCCTTACTGAGAAGGGCTTCCTAAAGGCAAAAACAGGCCAGGCGCTCCAGGCACCGCAGGCATCGCAGCAAGAAGCTGCGCAGGCTGAAAAGCCTGAGGCGCAGGCTGCAGCTAAGAGCGCAGTGCAGCAGGGGAAGAAAGCAAAAAAGAAGCCTAAAGTGCTGCCCCTCATAATACTTGCGGCTGTGGTACTAGCGCTCGCTTTTCTCTACTACAAACACAGGCTATGACATGTTGCTTGAATACTTCAAGGCCGAAAAGCTGCTAAAGAGGTACGGTATAAATAGCGTGCCCGGTCTTTATGTAAGCAGTCCTGACGAAGCTGTAAGGTTCGCCAGAGGCTCAGCTGTAGTGCTCAAGGTCCTCTCAGACGAAGCCCTGCACAAATCAAGCGCTGGCCTGGTCAAGGTAAACCTGAGAGGCGAGGGAGAGATAGAAAGCGCATTCAGGCAGCTTAGCCAGAGGCGGAGAGCCCTGGGCATTGCTTCCTATAAGGTATTGTGCCAGAAGATGGCAGAGCCTGGAGTCGAAGCCATACTCGGCGGAAGGGAGGATCCGCAGTTCGGGAGGCTCATGATGCTGGGCCTTGGCGGCATATACGTAGAAGCCTTCAGAGATTTTGCGCTAAGGATATGCCCTATCAAAAGGTATGATGCCGAGGAGATGATAAATCAATTGATGTCAGGAGCAGTGCTCACCTACAAAGGCAAGAACAGGGAGATGCTCATTTCGCTGCTCATGAATGTCTCGCGCCTGCTCTCGTCAGAGAAAGGGATAAAGGAGCTGGATCTGAACCCTGTGATACTTCGCGAAAGAAGTTATTCGATAGTTGATCTGAGGCTTTTGGGATGAAAAGGAAAAGAATGAACCTAGCGCCAATGCTCAAGCCCAGGAGCGTAGCGATAATAGGGGCCTCAAGGACACCGGGCAAGGTAGGCCATATCATACTGCAGAACTATCTGCAGGGAGGCTATCCCGGCAGGCTCTATCTCGTAAACAGCAGCGGAGAGGAAATCCTGGGCATGAGGTCATATAAAAGCATACTTGACATAAATGATGGGATAGACCTCGCAGTAATAGCCATACCCGCCGCGGCAGTGCCGTCTGTATTGGAGGAGTGCGGGAGGGCAAAGGTAAAAACGGCAGTGGTCGTAAGCGGGGGCTTCAGCGAGGTCGGCAATACGGCGCTACAGGAAAAGCTTGTAGAGGTGGCAGAGCGCTACAAGATGCCTGTCCTCGGGCCCAACTGCCTCGGAGTCATGGATCCCAGGTCAAGAGTCGACACTCTCTTCTTGCCGACGTTCAAGCTGAGCAGGCCCCAGATAGGCGGCGTGAGCTTCGTAGCGCAGAGCGGGGCCGTAGGAAGCACCATACTCGACCTTATCTCAGCCGAGGGCTTCGGCCTATCGAAGTTCTTCTCCTACGGAAACGCAGCGCATGTTGACGAGGTGGATATTCTTGAATACCTTATGGACGACCCTGAGACAAAGGTGATAGTGATGTACATAGAAGGCATAAAGAGGGGCCGTGAATTCATAGAGACAGCCAGGCGCATAACAAGGATAAAACCTGTTATAGTGCTCAAGGCAGGCAAGACCGATGAAGGCATAGCTGCAGCTCACTCGCACACTGCTGCCTTGGCAGGAAGCTACGAGGCCCACGAGGCGCTCTTCAGGCAGTTCGGATTTACAATAGCGAACGACATAAACGAGCTTCTGCACTACGCCAAAATATTCGACTCTGAGCCTGAGGCAAAAGGCAACAATGTCTGCATAATAACAAACGGAGGAGGCACAGGCGTGCTCACCGCAGATGCCATATCGTCATCAAGGTATCTCAGGCTGGGAACGCTCAGCGCATCAACCGAGGCAGCGCTCAGGAAGTCCATGCCGCCTATAGTCAATATAAGGAATCCGCTTGACCTCGCAGGCGACGCAGACCAGAAAAGATATTATGATGCGCTCTCCTGCATAGGCAGCGATCCGGGCATAGACCTTATAATAGTGATAGTACTTTTCCAGACTCCTGGCGCAGACTCTACTGTTGCAGCTGAGCTCATAAACCTGAAAGAGAGCATACAGAAGCCCATACTTGCAATAAGCATAGGCTCACGCTACACTGAGATGCACAAGATCATGATGGAGAGTGCAGGCCTGCCGGTATACGACTCTCCTTCAGCAGCGAGCCTCTCTCTGGAAGCCCTCCTAAGGTATCACGAGTACAGGAGAAGCTGAAGCAGCTAGATGACAGCGGCATTGAGAGTCTCTGCAGCCTGCCCGTTCGCCTCTATAAGCTCAAGAGCTTCCCTTAGTATCTGCTCTTTCTTCTTGTCCGAGCCCAGGAGTTCGAAGAGAAGTGTAGGGTTTATGCCATTGTACCTATACTCTATGAGTTTGTTCATGAGCATGCCTATTCCGTAATCCCTGACAGAGAGAGTCTCGAGCACGCCGTTCCTCAATGCGTCTGCAGAGGCATCTGCAGCCCTCGATCTCATTCTCTTCTTCTCTATCTCGAGTATTGCCCTGCCTCTGAAGCGTCCTGGCATATCACTTATTCCGATATCGCTGCTCCTGAAGCCGTCTTTAAGCGCGCCCTTCAGCATAAGCCTTATTATTGGATTATCCTGCCTGCCTGCGAGCTTCCTCTCTATTGTCTCTACAACGAGGCCCCTGACCTCTTCTGGCTCCCTGCCTTCAACGTCAAGCTCTGCTATGATAAGCCTCCTCGAGCTTATGGTCTCGAAGAAGAATGCCTTCTTTGTTGTGTCGTATACATAGAAGCCCTTCTCCTCCTCTTCAGCCTCCTTGAGCTGCGTCAGCACAGTGCTGCCCGGAATGAGGAACGGCTTTCCATGGCATGCCCTCTCCACCCTGTTGTGTATATGCCCATCAACATAAAGGTCAAAGCCGTCAGGAAGCTCCTCTATGCGTATGTAGCTCTCATCGAAAGGAAGGAGATCGTATACCGACTGGTGGAATATGAAGACATTGAACATGCCTCTGGCAGGCTTAGGACCTATCCTGTTTAGCGCCTCTTTAAAGCGCTCATCGGCAATGCCCCCTATGCCTGAAACGCATATGCGTTCGCCATTTCCATTAAGCGCTACGACAGCCCTGGCCTGGCTTATATCAACAAGAAGGCCGGCGAGCCCCAAGAGCCCTACCGCATTCGCGGCCCCCTCGCTGCGCCTCTCATGCGTTCCAGCAATGGCAAGCACAGGCACCTCTGTGTAAGCGTGGGCTTCCCCTTCAAAGCCTGCAATGCGCGCCCCGAATTCTTTTTTAGAAAGCTCCCTGAAGAGGTTTATGGCCTCTGCGAGTACCTCAGGCTTAGGGTGCCTGCTGTCAAAGATGTCGCCTGCTATCAGTATGACGTCTGCAGCTTTATATGCTTGCTCAAGAGCCTCTGCAGCCTGCACATACGCATCAGCTCCGAACCGCTCATACCCAAGATGAAGGTCAGCAAGTATGGCAATCTTCATGCATGCACCTCAAATTAGCCCATTCTGATTTATTATCACATAACCTATAAAAGGAGAGCGGGAGATGCGAGTTTGGGACATAAATCCCGAATAATCACTTTTTGAGCACAACAACGTAAACGCGTTTTCCGATATACTTTCTGGGAACGTCTGCCTTTGCTGATGTGCCGAAAGGCGTAACTGTTTTCTCGTACATTGTTTCTACTTCGTCATTCGATTAAATGCCGCAGAGACCGCAAGGTTCTTATGCTCTCTGTTCAAAATATGAAATACAATGGCGCAGTGCTAACGTCAAATCCTGCACCGTCGTCTTTTGGTAGGTTTCATGGTCAAACTTCGTGTAAGGGCTAGGCATGATGTGCATGAAGCACGCAGAGAGAAGTATAGGGTACCTGTGACCCTCTTCTTTGCACTCGGCTGCCTGCTCTCTCTGATATACCTATACATAAGCGGGCTGCCTGCCCTTGTAAGCGCGCCCTTTGCACTTATAATACTCGCTCTCACGGGCTTTGTCATATCCACAGCCAACGGTCTCAAGGGTTCTTACGGCCTCTATATACTGGGAGGCAAAAGAGGCATAGGCATAATAGAGAGACTCGGCAGGCAGAAGCACGGCTATTGGGAGCAGCTTGCACTCTGGGGCATGCTCCTCAGCTTCGGCGTAATCTCGCTTCTCATATTCAGGCGGCGCATCAAGAAAGGCTCAGCCTTTTTCGGGCTGGCCTCTCTCCTCCTTATTCTTTTCATAATTCTTCCTAACCTCTCCCTTTCGCTGGGCATGATAAACATACCAGGCATAAGCCTGGGCACAGCCAGCCTGAACATAGGCCTGCCATCCAATCTTTCGGGATACCTCCTTTATGCCATAGGCTTTATCGGCGGTTTCTCGGCATTCATCCTTGCACTGCTTATCTACGGCTCTGCAGGAATACTCTACAGCATCATAATTGCGCTTGCCACAATATCAAGCGCGCATCCTAATACGACGTTGCTAAACCAGCAGGTGCCTGGAGTCGCTCCTGTCATACCTGGCATAACGATACCCCTTATAAGCGGCATCCTCTCGCTTGCACTGCTTCTCATAGTCCATGAGTTCTCGCACGGCATACTGGCAAGGAGGGCAGGACTGAAGATAAAACAGATAGGGCTCATACTATTCGGCATAGTGCCTGTTGGCGCATTTGTCGAGCCTGACGAAAAGAAGATAGCAAGGCTTCCGAAGAATGTGCAGGATGAGATCTCAATAGCAGGGGTCTCAGCCAACTTTGCGCTCATGGTCATCTTCTTCGTGTTAACGCTGCTCCTTTTCGTGTACATAATGCCTCACTTCTTCAGAAACGCCATCATAGTGCACAGCACGCTTCATGGCTACCCTGCATATAATGTAATTCCCAGCGGCGCCGTAATACTGAAATGGAATAACATGAGCATAACCAACCTTACAGGCCTTGAGAGAGCCGCAAGGAATGACACTCCATATTCGACAGTCTCAGTGCTTACAAACAAAGGCTATTTCTCATTCAGGACAAACAGCAGCGGCCGCATAGGCGTTGAGATAGCAGAGGCGAGCGTGCCTACGAAGAGAGGCTTTCTTGAAAGCGCAGCCGGTTTCCTGTACTCCTTCTCTGCGCTCTCATTCCTGCTCAACTTCCTTGTTGCGGCTGTAAATCTGCTTGCAATACCTTCTCTCGACGGCTGGCGTATCTTTAAAAACAGGATAAGAGGCAAAACGGCGCTAAAGGCGTTCTCGCTCTTCACCATAGCGCTGCTCGTTATACAGGCACTTCCCTGGATCTGGGTTCGCTGAACACATAAATCATAGCCTTATCAGTTGCAGGCAGCAAATAGGTGCAGCAATGACATCGCGCGCCGGTCTTTGTAGATGTAGCCTTTTTTATCTCTCTAGGCAGTATCAGTATCTGGCTTTGATTTCGGCCCTTCCCATTCCTTATGCAGCCTGCTCCTTATCCCTAGCATTGTAAGCACCCTGCCTATTGTCATGTCGACAAGCTTGTCGAAGTCTTTGGTGCCGAAATAGAGGGGAGGCAGCGGTGGCATTATTATCCCTCCGGCTTTGGATACTGCCAGCATGTTCTCTAGATGTATAGTGCTTATGGGCGTTTCCCTCACCATCAGGATAAGCTTCCTGCGCTCTTTGAGTGAGACTGATGCAGCTCTTGATATAAGATTGTCCTCGTAGCCCATCGCTATTGCAGAGAGGGTCTTCATAGAGCATGGCGCTATCACAGTGCCTTCTGAGACGAAGGAACCGCTCGCTATAGGCGCATTGAAATTGTCAACATCGTAGGCGTAAGAGGCTAGCTTTGACACCTCCCCCTTGGTAAGATCAAGCTCCTGTTTTATTACGAGCATGCCGGGTTTTGAGATAACAAGATGCGTTTCTATGCCCTGCGCTTCTTTCAGGCTCTGAAGAAGCCTAATTCCATAGATAGACCCTGAGCTCCCTGTAATGCAGACAGTGATCCTCTTTGGCATGAATGTCACACTCCAGGCTCTATCTAATCTTATCGGCCACCGAAGAGAATATGTAATGCCTTCCTAAGCCTTGCCATGAAGCCAAAGCTTTGCCCCTTCTCGGTGTGCTCCTCTGTGCCTGACCTGCTGATAATCCTTGAGGTAAGCTTCTTCACCTCGTTTGAGAAGGGTGCGTTTCTCTTCATTATGGTTATAGGTATGTGCGCAGCTATGCTCTCAGGCACCCCCTCGTCCTCAGGCAGCGTTGATATTATCTCATCGTTTATTGCGTCTTCTATATCGTTTATGCTCATCTCATACCTGCGCCGCTTGACCCTGTTAGCCACGATGATATGCTTAAGGCCTGCCTTCTCGTACACATTCATGAGCCTTACTGTTGCAGTGCATGCAGACATCTCAGGAGTAAGGAGAAGCATGGCCTGGAAGGAGCCCATATTCTTGAACGTATTCATAAATTCCGCATTGATAGGGCCTGGTGCAGTGTCAAGCACTATGAATTCGTAGTCGCTTACCTCAAGCAGCCTGTTGAGCCTTGCAGCGTGCTCTCTGTTAAAAAAGGAGAAGTCGGAGGATATTTCGCCTGGAAGGACATGCAGGCCCGTAGGCCCGTGTATGGCTATAGCGTTGCTGAGCTTGGAGCGCCCCAGAAGCACTGACTGCAGGCCGATGTTAGCTGCTGATATGCCTAGGTGGAAGCCTACGCTTGGATTCGAGTAGTCTATGTCTATAAGAAGCGTCTTGTAGCCCATCTGCCTTAACGTGGAAGCTATGTTTACAGCAACCGTAGTCTTGCCTACACCGCCTTTCTGCGATGCCACAGCCAGCATATGGGCCTTCGCCATCTTACTCCCATTCACTCTTTTCTCTAAAAGCTTTTAACTCTTTCGCATTAAGAGCACTTAAGCGCATGCGTGAGCGGAGCTGCGTAAGAAGGAGACCTATCAGCAGGGCTATGAAAAACGCAGCTGTAATGAATATGCCAAATTCAGCGTTCTCGTACATGCTTGCCTTTTTTGTGCTGTTTGAAGGAGCGGTTGTGGTTGCGCCGTTTGATACATGTTCAGATTTTGCAATTACAAAGACAGGTATGGTATAATTAATCTCAGCTGCGCCTGCTGCTATGGCGAGGTTGAGCACGTAAGTGCCGGTCTGGTTGGCAGCAGTGATGTTGAAGACGGCACTAAGAAGCTGGTTGGGCTTTGCCGCGATAGTCTGGCTGTAGCGGTTTATGCCTATGTCTTCAAGCGAAAAGAGCGAGAAGGTCACGTTCTGCTGCGACGTGCCGGTATATAGCACATCGGCATGCAGCTGTCCTGTGCTGTTTGTATATAACGTTGGCACATCCATGCTGACTACATTCAAGATGTCTTTCGGGTCTGAAAGCGTTGTTGTGAGGAGTAATGGCGTATATGGTATCAGAGCTCTCTTATCTGCACCAGATATGCGGTAGAGTAAGTGCATATTAGAGCCTGCGGGTATGTAATTTATATGCCACTTAAGCCGGGCCGAATTGTTTATGAGGGAGACGCTGCCGGGTATGCTTACTGTGCTTATCTGTGATGCGCTCTGCACAACATTGGCTGGAAGGAAGGCTGTGAGAGTGGCGTTGCTTATGCTCCTCTTTACAGGTGCATGCAGCCTAAGTTGTACTGTCGCATTTTCATCACTCACTGAAGTCTGGCTCAGAATCTCAGTACTGCCAGTGGCATCGGCTACGCTGTATATTAGGTACTGAGTGCCTTCTGTGCGTATTCCATTTGCCTCTATGCTTATGTTTAATGGTATCGCATAGATGCCCGTGGACCGGTCGGAGAGGTTGAAAAGCGCCTGAAGTAGGATGCCTTGACTGGGGCTCAGATATATGCTGCCTGCAGAAAGAAAGAGAAGATTCCTGAACCTTTCAGGCATGGTTATGCTGATATTCTCAGGCACGCTTATTGCATCCTGCAGGTAAAGGGTTGTAAGAGGCACTGAATCGCTGCTGTAATACGTGAAAAAGGGTATCTGCATATGCAGATATTGCGTCAGGGTCAATGTCCCGGGATGTTCGGGCAGCGAGGAGAGATTTTCCTGGGCAGGCGCAGCTACTGCGTATGCTTCTGTCTCTGCATTTGACCTTGAGGCGCCTGCCGTGTCTGATGCATATTCTACATGAAGGCTTGCTGAATACTGCCCTGGCAGCGTTGTGAGGTTGCCAACCTCCAACATTATCCATTCCTTCTCGCCTGGAGAAAGGTTCTGTACAGGCTCTTCTATAGTGTAGTTCTTAGGGCCTGTTATATTTATCTTTATCATTGTATCTTTTGATGCCAGGCTGCCGCTGTTCTGAATTAAGGCAGAGAAGCTTATCTCTGATCCCATGCCTGCCGCTGCATTGCTCACAGAGAGGTTTGAGAGTGTTATGTTAGGTGGATCGAGCAACATGAATTTTGCAGATTTTGAATCTGACGAAAACGGGGATGAGAGATTTACTGTTGCAGTGTAATAGCCTGGGGAAAGAGCCGCTGTATTTATCCGAGGCAGGCTGCAGCTCTCTTCAGCATTGCCAGTATTGTTTGCCGCAATCTCGGTATGGTATACTGCAGTGTTGCTGTTCCTGTTGCTGAGCGTAAAACTGCCGGTGAAACGGGAGGCATTGCATGTAGAGAGCGTATACAGAATGCAGCCTATGCTTATATTGGAATATCTCCCGTAGAGTGGGGTAACGTTTATAGAGATGGAGAACTGGCAGGGCTGCACTGCGCCTGCCGCAGAGATGAGATAAAGAGCTGCTATCAGCAGCATTATTGTTGAGCCTTTCATGGGAGTGGCACCGCTAACCCAGTTTTATAGGAAGCCATAGATTTTATGCTTTACTGTTGGGTGTCAACTAGGGGTTGACATTTACATTCTAACACCTCTCAAGGCTAGACCTCTCACGTCACATATCTTATCGCATAAGCAAGTTGACATTTACATTCTAACACCTCTCAAGGCTAGACCTCTCACGTCACATATCT
>CAZOFK010000007.1:0-2629 GCA_964579185.1 Microcaldota archaeon | reverse complement strand
GTTGACATTTACATTCTAACACCTCTCAAGGCTAGACCTCTCACGTCACATATCTTATCGCATAAGCAAGAAGACAAGAAAAGACATGAATTAAGACCTTTTTCAGGCCCACAAACAAGGGGATATACAAGTATATTTGCTCCTGTCGTATTCATTCAACAGGGCCAATGACACTCTGGACTTCGCCTCTCTCCATCTCCTTCCTTATCCTTGCCAGCTCTTTTGCATCGCCATTGGGCATGTGTGGTTTTCTCCTGCGCAGTCCATTCAGAACAATTATCGCAGCAGTTATGAGTATAGCGGCAATGAGTGTGTAAAGAGGTACCTTCGCCTTAGGCAGTGCCGTCTGGTTAACCGTAGTGGTTGTCAGATTGAGTGGTGCCTGAGGCTTTTTCATTATGAGAGCAGGCATGCTATAGGTAAGATTGGCGTCACTTGTGGCTATGCTCAGCGTAAGCATGGCCACGCCGGGTGCATTGCCTGTCTTCACCTCGAACGTGCGCTGGACGAGATGGTTTGGCATAGTATTGACTACCTGCACCGGATTCAATACAGTGGCGTTGCCCAGCGATGTTAAGGCAAATGTGATGTTCTGTTGTATGCTATCGCTGTAAAGCACGCTTATGCTTATGTTGTCAACCGAATCGGTGTAGAGCGTAGGCAATTGCAGATTCACTATCCTGAGTATCTGCGCAGCCGCGGCGGTAGATGGCACGAGGAGCAGGTTCTGCGCCTGCATGAGCAGGCCGAGGTTGCTCGGATTCAGTATTGTGAAGTACGCATTTGCAATGCCGTTTGGAGGCAGGTATGGCGCATACCAGCGTATGTTAAGCGTATTGTTGAAGATTGAGATATTACTTGGCAGGCCATATGTAGTTATATGCGAGATGCTCGGCACAACGAAGCTCGGCAGGCGCGTGTATAGCGTTGCGTTGCTTATGCTTGTATTCCCTAAGTTGCGTACTGATATGGAGATAGTTGCGTTGTTGTTTATTAAATCGATCTGGCTGAAGATGTTTATGCCTTTGCTCCTGTTCATTACGCCATACATCAGGTATATTGTCTCGTTTGTAGAGCTTGTGTTGGATGTGCTCGCCTTTATGTTTAGTGGTATAACGTACATTCCGGGCTTGATGGAGTTTGAGCTGAATATACCGCGAACCATCAGGCTTCCGTAAGGTTGCAGCCTTAGGCTTGTTGCAGAGAGCCTGAACATTCCTGAAAAGGCTGAAGGGACTAATAAGGTGACGTTCTCAGCTGCGCTTGCGCTGTTTTTAAGGCCTATGAGCGTTGCGTTTGTACTGTCTGTAGCGAGCGTGGTAAGCAGCGGCTGCTCGTCTATCTCGAGGTGCGGCTTTGGATGCGGCTTAGGAGGTGTTGGAGGTGGAGGCGGAGGAGGTGAAGACGATGTCGTGCTAACAGTTACAGTAGCTCCGGCAGAGCAGAGCGTTTCTGGGGTTGTCGCACTGTCATTGACCCTTACTGTATACGTAGTTGTGGATGAAGGCGAAGCGGTATATTCTGATGATGTAGCGTCGCTTATCGCAGTATTACATGCATTGCCTGTATACCACTGATATGCATACGGAGGGGTGCCGCCTGCCGCATTTGCCATGAGGCGTACACTCTGGTCGGAGTTTATTGTAGAGCTGCTTGGAGAGATCACTGGCGTAGAGAGTGCGGGGTTTACATCTAGGACTGAGATGTATATGCTGTTTACTGTTGTAGGATGATTGTCTTCAACTACTACGTTTGCCTCCAAGTCATAGGTAGAGTCTGATGTAGATGAGGTCCAGGCAAATGAATTGGCTGTTGTGAGCTCGTTTGCTATTATGGCCTCGGAGAGTGTATTTGTGATTAGGAAGTTATATGTATATGGTACTGCACCACCTGAGACAACTGCATTAAATGATATTGTCTGCCCGGCATCTAGCACTGTAGGCAGTAAAGGAAGCGAGGTTATCACAGGCGTGCTTGGGGGGGTGTAGCTGCTCGAGACGGTAAGCACATTGGTAGACACGCTGTTTGCTGCAGCCGGAGTGGTAGCGTGATCTGTTATGAAGACATTTGCTACTAATGTATTGCCAGCATCTACTGTAGGTATATTCCACGTAAAAGTATTGCTTGTGCTTTCTATACCTTCGAATAGCATATTGGCAATAATTGCGCGGGAGATACTGTTAGAAATGATATAATTTATAGTATAAGGACCCGTACCTCCGCTCCATGAAACCGAGAAGGTTATTTGCTGCCCGATGCCAAGAGTGGTGGGCAATACTGGGTTTGAGGTTGGTGTATCTATGCTCAATGCTGTGTTCTCAGTAAAAGCTTCAGTAAGAGAATTTACTACATAGTTTGATGCACCAACATCTGATACTATCACATTCCATGAGAATACATTCGAGCTTATAGGGGTACTAACGACAAAGGCATTATAAACCGTAGCACCTATGTTCACGCCTGCTAATGTGTTATAGACCCTCGAACCTGTCACATTGTAGAAGTTAAGTGTGAATGGCCCTGTGCCTCCTGAAAGTATTGCTTTAAGGCTCTCAGTCTGGCCAGAATCTATTAGCGTATTGGATATCTCAAGCACAACTGTTAATGCGCCATTTACCACAACTGTGTT
>CAZOFK010000006.1:0-20809 GCA_964579185.1 Microcaldota archaeon | reverse complement strand
AATCCCTTATAATAAGGGGGAAGCCCATACGCTTTAGCGGTGGGAGGATGTCACATTTGGGTATCGTTTATAGGTAGATAACATGGCAAAACCCGTAGGTATTATTGCTTTCTTCATAGTGCTTATCGTAATGGTCATACTGCTTCTGGTATTAGGCCATATATCTTTGAATATTAATGGTAAACACAGTACTACGACTTCTGCGGCTACAAGTGTAACTACCATGGGGCAGAGCACAACTACTGTGCGTGTAGGGAGCACAACGACGGCTTATAATAACACAGGTTATGACTGCGTTTCGAACAGCACTATAGAGCCATTGACAAATGGAGATTTTGGCACCAGTACATATGAAGGGTGGAATTTAAGTGGCGTGGGCTTCGGAAATGCGCCGCTGAACATTATATACGCAAACAACAACAGCGGGTACTACGGCAGCCCGTGGTCAAATTACAATGGCGACTTTTTTGCCACTACATATCATGGCGGGCTTGGGCTTCAGACAGGCAATATAACATCTATACCGTTCCTTGTTACAGAGCCTTATCTTAACTTTAGGATAATTTCTCCTGCTGACAATCTTATCTATGTGGAGCTTATTGAGGACGGCAGGCCTATTGCTACTGTACACTACAACACCTTTGGAGGGAGCGGCGCAGTTTCGTCTAGCGAATTCGTGAATGCGAGCATACCGCTTATAGGCGTATTATGCAAGAGCATAAGTGTGAGGGTAGTTTCTGGCGTTGTGGGAACCCTTTCAACTAAGTATGACATTGTTGCTGCAGGAGATTTCTATCTTAGCAAAATCCCAGTGCAGACTCCGGGAATTATAGTCAACCAGACAGCATAGCCAAAAGCAGGTATGGATGGTGGTTTTTTGGCCAGCGGCAGGCTTTATGTTTATAACACGCTCTCGCGTTCGCTGGAAGAGTTCAAGGCAGGCACAGGGGAAAAGGTTAACATGTTTGTATGCGGGCAGACAGTATATGATGATGCCCATCTGGGGCATGCTAAGACATATGTTGACTTTGACGTCATTGCAAGGTGGATAAGGCATCTTGGGTATAAGCTAACTTATATACAGAACATAACAGATGTCGATGACAAGATAATCGCCAGGGCGAATGAGAGAGGAGTAGATCCGTCTGAACTTGCGAGAAGATATGAAGGCAGGCTCCTTGAAGATATGAAAATGCTGGGGGTTGAGAGCGTTGACAGCTATCCGCGGTCGCATGATTACATAGACAGCATAGAAGGGCAGATCCGGCTGCTTGTTGAGAAGGGATATGCGTATGTAGTGGGTGACAATGTCTATTACGACGTTGACATGTTTCCCGATTACAATAAGCTCTCGGGGATGAAGATAGAGGAGCTTAAGAAGCACAGAATTGAGGTTGCTGAAGGGAAGAAGAACCCATATGATTTTGTGCTGTGGAAAGCGGCTAAGGATGGGGAACCCTCTTGGTCCATAAGCATTCCTGGCAGCAAAGGCGCGGTTGCTCTCAGAGGAAGGCCCGGATGGCATATAGAAGACACTGCAATTGCGCATGCCATATTCGGTGCGCAGTATGATGTCCATGGAGGTGCGATAGAGCTGCTATTTCCCCATCATTCGAATGAGATAGCTCAGGCGGAGGCTGCCTTCGGGGTAAAGCCTTTTGTCAGATATTGGATGCATTCAGGAGTGCTCAATGTAAGCGGGGTGAAGATGAGCAAGAGCCTCAGTAATTTTGTTACTATAAGGGAGGCCCTTAAAACGCATTCTGCAGAGGCACTCAGGCTTATGATACTCTCCACGCACTACAGGAAGGACATAAATTATAGCGAGAGCGTGTTAGATGAGGCTGAGAAAAGGCTTGCCTATCTTTATTCCTCGCTTGGCGTGCTTTATAATGCAGTTGAAAAGGAGGATATAGGCATACTCAGCATGGCTGACACGTTTGAGAGTGAATTCGGCAGGGCCATGAACAACGATTTCGATACACCGCTTGCCATAGGCCTTCTTGCGGCTTTTGTGGCGCATATTAGAAAGGAGATAGAGGCAAAGGGCTTTGTCGGGGCTGGTGAAAAGGGTTATATTATGGGGAAAGTACTCGGACTGGCGAATGTGCTGGGCATTCTGGTTGGGAAGAGTTATATGAAAAAAGTGCCTGCGGACGCCCTGAGACTGATGGCGAAGAGGGAGGGGCTTAGGCAGGAAGGCTTTTTCGATGAGGCGGACAAGATAAGGGAGGAGCTAAAGAAGCAGTATGGTATAATTATAGAGGATGCAGAATACGGGACAATATGGTATAATGCGCCTTGATGCGCGGTCTCTTTGTAATGCTATGCGATCTACATGTGCTTCGGACCTATTCTGATCTCTTCTGTATCAGGGCGAGCGCTATTATGACGCATATTATTACCTCAGCGATGAAGATTGCAGCTGCAGGCTGGAAGTAAGGTGCTACGCCGTACATGCCTTGCACCAGCACCGAAGCCGAAGCTGATGGGAGTATTAGGAATAAATAAAGGAGGGGCTTAGGCAGGAGAATATATGGATAATACAGCGGAGCGAATATTGTCATCGCAGCTGTAAGAATGCCAGAGTAACTCCATGTGGCCCTCAGATATTTCGGGAAAAGGGAGAGGACGAAGCCTAATGAGGCTATGGCGAAATAGAGAAGGAAGGCTATGCCCACGGTGATGAAGAAGATAATGGAGAGAGAATATATATGGTATGCAAAACCTATGCCTATATAGAGTAGGATGCTTGGTATGCCGTATATAAGTTCCGAGAGCGTGAGACCCAGCATATAGTCTAACGGCTTCAGCTTTGTTGCCAAAAAGAGATCTTGGACCTTCTGCTGCAGGCGCAGATGGGCAGCATCGAAGAGTATTACAAGGGCGGAAGAGACTGATACAGTAAGCAGGCCACCGAGAATCGCTAGCCTGATGTAGCCAGGCGCTATCATTGAAAAGATAAAGAGAAAAGAGATGGGCATTATTAGCGAGACAAGCACATAGGTGAATAGCCTCTTGATGGCTCTTAGGCCGTAGTGCTTGGCGAATACATACTGGAATCTGAAGTTCATTCAAACCCCTTTAATATAAATAGGTCTTCAAGGTCTGGCTGTTTTATCTCGAATCCTTTATCAGCATATCTGAGCGCTTCGTGGCTTTTTATGTATGATACCTTCATATCCCCTATCTTGAATTGCATTTTGCCATAGCCTATCCCATCAACTCTCATTATGCCTGCCAGTGGCTTTAGCAGTTCCTTTACTGATCCCTGCATGCTCACCTTTCCGGAATCTATAAGCACTATCTCGTTGCCTAGCACCTTAGCCTCTTCCATGTAGTGTGTAGTAAGTATTACACTGCAGTCTAGCTTTTTTATAGCAGACCATACCTCAAGCCGGGAGATCGGGTCGAGGCCCAAGGTTGGTTCGTCAAGAAAGATTAGCTTCGCATTAGATGCGAGTGCCATTGAAACAAATATCTTTCTTTTCATGCCGCCTGAGAGCCTGTCAGCGGTTTTGTCCCTTGCATCATACAGGTCTAGTTTCTTGAATGTACTTATTATTATAGAATCTATCCTCTCTTTTGGGATCTCGTTGGCTGTGAGGAAGAGCTCAAGGTGCTCGTAAGGCGTCAGTATTGAGATAGGTTCTGCCTCCTGAGGTATGCTTACTATCATACGCCTTACGGAAAGAGGGGAACGCACAACATCGTAGCCGAAGATCTTGGCGCTGCCTGAGGTTGGAAGCAGCAGTGTAGAGAGGATTCTTAGGAATGTGGTCTTGCCTGCTCCGTTCTGCCCCAATATTATACTTATCTTTTTCTGCAGGTTTAATGTTATATCTCTGAGAGCGAGAGTGCCGTCGTTATATCTCTTCGCAAGGCCCGTTGCCTCTATTATGTAGGGGCTGCGTTCTCGGATATGCATCACAATACACCTGATATACTGGTTGAGGTTGCCTCTTCAGCATGTAGCGATTATGCAGCAGGAGCTGGACTTTCCTGGCTCCCGCGGTTTTTGGCCGGCCTATTCTGCCTGCCTCTCTTTGCCGTAGCGAAGAGCACAGGTATATCCTCATCTTTGTTTGATTCTATCCATGACTTTATATAGAGCGAGACGTTGCGCAGTGGCTTTGAGTATCTGTCAGTAAAGCTGTATGCCCCTGCCTCATGCTTAAGTATCCCCACGGTTACTCCAAAGTCAAGATAGCGCTTCCACGTTGCTGCTGGCAGTTCGTCGCCGCAGTCCTTAAGTCTCAGGCTTCCTGCTTTTTTGACCTTGTATAGAGCAGACGCAAACCTGTATGCTTTTGTTTCGTTGTTGAAATATACCTTTGCGACCTCCTTTACGCTAGGGTCCTTGAGTTTCTCGCGCAGGGGCGCGTCTTCGAATTCCCAGTATTTGATAGCCATATGGCTTACCTCTCCATTAGGCGCATAGATATATGCATTATCTAGTTTAATACCTTTTGCTGCTTTTTAATTTATGCGATGACCTCTCCAGAGAGGGCAAAGATTTAAATATGTTATCTGGGGTATATTAATAAAAAGAGAAAGACACTGTCCAGGAAACTGTCTAGGGCATTAATCCTGTTTATGGGCTTTCATAGGCTATTAATTTCAGTGTCTGTTATTCTATTCCGGTGAGAAAATGGCAGAAAAACCACATATGAATTTAATCTTTATAGGGCACATTGACCACGGCAAGTCCACTACGGTTGGAAGGCTTCTGTATGATACGAAAGCAATAACCGAGCAGGATATGAAAAAGATAAAAGAGGAGGTTACAAAATACAACAGACCTACATTCGAATTTGCCTTTGTGATGGACCAGCTTAAGGAAGAGAGAGAACGAGGCATAACAATAGACATCATGCACAGGGACTTCCAGACCCCTAAATACTACTTTACTATAATCGACGCCCCCGGCCACAGGGATTTCGTCAAGAATATGATAACTGGGGCCAGCCAGGCAGATGCTGCAGTACTTGTTGTTTCGTGCGTTGATGGAGTTCAGGCGCAGACCAGAGAGCATGCGTACTTGGCAAAGGTTCTCGGTATAAACCAGTTGATAGTAGGGATGAACAAGATTGATGCTGCAAAATATGACAGGATGAAATTTGAAGAGACAAAGGCCAAGGTAAGTGAATTGCTGAAGTCGGTAGGCTACGATGTAAGCAAGCTACTCTTTATACCATACTCTGCACTGGAAGGCGTCAACATAACCAGCAAATCAGATAAGATACCGTGGTATAATGGTCCTACGCTGCTTGAGGCGCTTGATATGTTCGTAGTGCCGCAGAAGCCTGTGGACAAGCCCCTCAGGTTGCCCATACAAGATGTTTATAGTATTCAGGGCTTTGGCACAGTGCCTGTAGGTAGGGTAGAGACAGGAGTGATGAAGCCAGGGGATCAGATAATAATAATGCCGAGCGGAGTAAAGACTGATGTTAAGAGCATAGAGATGCATAAGACAGCGCTGCAGAAGGCCGAGCCTGGAGACAATGTAGGGTTCAATATAAAAGGCATCGATAAGAAGGATATAAAGAGGGGCGATGTTGTAGGCCATGCGAATAATCCGCCGTCTGTCGTGCAGGAATTCACTGCGCAGATAGTAGTAATAAACCATCCTACGGCAATAACAGCAGGGTACACTCCAGTATTCCACATACATACTGCGCAGATAGCAGCGATGATAACAGAGATTGTTGAGAAGAAGGATCCGAAGACAGGGCAGACACTGCAAAAGAGTCCCGAATTCATAAAGAATGGAGATGTCGCAATAGTGAAGATAAAGGCAACAAAGCCTATAGTCGTGGAAAAATACAGCGAGTTCCCGCACCTAGGAAGATTTGCCATAAGGGACATGGGGCAGACTGTAGCGGCCGGAGTTGTGCTTGAGATAGTGAAAAAGTGAATGAATGCCTAGTGCCAGAATAAAGCTCATATGCATGAACTCCACTGATGCTAGAGACATAGCAAGGCAGATTGTTGATATAGCCAAAGAATCAAGCATATCGTACAAAGGACCCGTTCCCCTTCCTACAGATGTGCATGACATAGCAACTAGGAAGACTCCTTGCGGGGACGGATCACATACATTTGAGCACTGGCAGATGCGCATACACAAGTGGCTTGTTGAGATTGAAGGCAGCGAGCAGGCGCTCAGGCAGATTATGAGAATACCGGTGCCCGATACAGTAAAAATAGAAATGACGCTCAGCTAACGCTTCTTGTGCATGTTGCTCTTTCTCCAGAACCGACTATTCCTTATAAAAAGCTTTTTGGCCCTGATTAGGTCAGCAACAAACATCTTGTAGTCTGTCCTTACCATCTTCAATGTACGTGCGGCAGCGACCTGACCTATGCCGTAGGTCATAAGCGCCACAAGGGCCCTGCTGCCATATGCGCTGATGAGGCCTGCCTCTTTTATCATCTCTTTGTGTATCATCCTTTCTTTGGGGTTAAGCGCTTTTGATTTGAGCTTTTTGTTTACTGCGTTCTGATACTCCTCTTTGTACAGTGCAACCATGTTGCTTTTGCATATTGGACACTTTATCGCTGTCTGAAGCCTCGGATCTGCTACTTCTCTGAAGATTGTACCGCAGTATGTGCATATAAGTTCGGCATTTTTGCCTTCAAATTTCCTTATGAATGACTCTATTTCATCTTCGCGGGTGTTCAGGGAGAGCAGTTCTGTACGGTGCATTGATGACTTTACTATTTCTGAATACAGTGGCGAGCCCTCCGTGTTTACGACGCTTATGCTTATGCGCCCTCCGTCTAGTTCCTTAAGAAGTTCAGAAACAGTTGACAGGTCTAGGTTATTCTTATAGAGATCCCGAAGTGTTTCTTCATATATTATCGAATCTTTATAGAAGTTTATAAGCCTGGTGGCTGTGCTTTTCGTTATTGCTGTTTTTTTCTCTATTATTCCTGAAAGCTTGGCGACGTGTATGAACTTGTATCTGAATATCTCGGTTCTTGATATTATTCCGTTGATATCGTTTGCGTGCATGTTGTTCCTTATTGCCTGTAACGCCTTCCGTATGTCAGGCCTCCTTTTAAGATATGTGCAGTCTATGATTATAGCATATGGTGTGGCCCTTGCAATTACAGTCTCTCCTATCTCTGCCCTTGCTACGCTGCAGATCATCTTAGAAAGCAATTCGTTTGCCTGCTTACCGTACGGCAGGTATACGACGCTGAAGTCATCTGTCTCTTCTATTATTATTGAATTGGGACGTAGCTTAAAAAAAGCATCCTGCTTTTCCCTGAATGAATTTGCATTTGAGATTAGTTCTTTGCTTAGCAGTTGCTGGGTGCCTGTTTCGCCGCACATCATTGCAAATGTGTTTGTGGCTACCTCATGCGTAACGGGTATATCTTCTCCGTCCCAGTCAGGAACTGCCGCGCCCGTATCGGTGCATGATTCAACGTGTATGATGCCTTCTTCTAAGCTTATGACCCTCCATGGCATGCCTTTAGTTATGAATGCTGCCCCTTCTTCTATATAGCTGTATACGAACTTTTCATCCAATGATGAGATTATTCTGTTGCTTAACACATCTTTTACTATGTATCTCGGGGAGTCTGGTATTACACTTACATTCTTTATGAAATATTTTCTGCCGGTGCCTGTTCGCAATATCTTCTCACCATCCAGCCTTATAAGCATCTCCTCTGATGCAAACATAAGGGCTTTATCCAATGTGGTATGTGTTATATCAGAAAACGCGGCAGAGCGCGAAAGTATGTCAAATGCTTTTGCCTTTCCTATACTGCCATATTCAAGTGACATAGCACATATCTGATTTAAAAGCACATCCGCTGCGTTGCGCTCTATCTTTGGTGAGTTGAGCCTTAAATCTATGGCATCCCTTGCTATTGCTGCAGACTCAAGCGCCTCAAGCATGCTGGATACCACTATTATGCCTTTTGATGGCCTGCCTTCTGTGTGGTTACCCCTCCCTAAGCGCTGTATAAGCCTGCCTGCTTGACGCGGAGAGCCGTACTGCACAACAAGATCTACTGAACCTATGTCCATGCCAAGCTCTAGGGAACTTGTGGCTATTATGCCTTTCACTGACCCTCCCTTAAAATGCTCTTCTATTTCGAGGCGTTCACTTTTTTCCAATGAACTGTGGTGTATGCCCACCCTCACGCGCCCTTCTTTTCCTAGCAGATATATCAGTTTGCTCCCTATTGATTCAACAACCTGCCTTGTATTTCCGAATATAATTGTTGCCTTCGAGTTCTTTATAGTATTGGCAAGAAATTCTATTCTTGCAGTAGATGGTTTATCTAGATTGAACGCTTTTTCCATATCTTCATTGATGTCTTTAGGCATCGTTGGCATGATTATGTCTACGGATAACTGCTTCGCCTTAGAAGATGAGATAACCTCTCCCTTTCTTCCGCAGAAAATGAATTTAGAAGCTTCCTCGGTGTCGCATATTGTGGCACTTATCCCTATTCTCTGAAAATCAGGAGAGAGTTCCTCCAGCCTTTCGAGTGCCACAGAAAGTTGGGCTCCGCGTTTGTTAGGGTATAATTCATGCAATTCATCAATGACAACGAATTTGATACATCGCATGGCATCGCGTAATCTGGGTGAGAGAAAAAGATTCTGGAAGCTCTCCGGGGTAGTTATTAGTATTCTAGGCGGTTTTTTTGATTGCCTGCTTCTTTCGCTTACTGTGGTATCTCCGTGCCTTACGCCCAGCGTGACTCCGGTGAGTTCGCTCATCCATTTAAGCCTGGACATCAAGTCTCGGTTCAGCGCCTTCAATGGGGTTATATATATAGTATATAGCCCCGCACCTCTATTAACCTTGGAAAGAGTGTCGAATATAGGCAACATTGCGGCTTCTGTTTTCCCGCTGCCTGTTGGAGCAATAATTATGCAATTAGCACCGGATGAAATCGTGTTGATTGCTTTTTCCTGTATCTCTGTAAAACTTTTGTATCTTCCTAGGAACGCATTATATAAATCTTCCATTTTTACGGCCTTTTTGATATGATGACGTCTTTCAATATAAAATTTTGGCCCGGCTGTACCGCAGATATTGCACTGCAACAGCCATGCGCTTTGCTTCCAGTTATATTATGTGGGCGATGCCTCCTGCTGTGAATGTAGAGTTACCTGCAGTGTAATTTAAGATAAGGTCAAGATTAAGATTAAGCGGGACACCGCTTATTGGTATCCCGTAATTATAACACTTTGAGGTGATGTTTGCTGAACCTAACTGTGGGATTATAATATTTGCATAAGAAGCAGAGAGTGGTCCCTTCCACACGCATCCTATTGCAGTCACAGTGATGTTTTTGCTCAGGTTGTTGGAGAGCCTGAATGAAATAGTGCCGTTCCCGAATGAGGCATTGGAGCATAGGATGCCGTTATTGAAACTGCATGAATTTGATAAAGCTGAGATAAAATTAACTGATGCGCCGCTCACGTTTAGGCTGTGTATTATATTTACATTCTCCGGGACCTGAGAAAGTATTTTTGATGTATTTATCAGGGAGAGCACGCTTATATTGTATGCACCTATAATTGCGATCGTTTGTATTAATGATACATTGCCTATGGCTCCAGACACTGGGAGGATATATTTGCTGCAGTATGAGGTGTTGTAAAGATAGCTTATTACACCTAGGCACGAATTATTAGAGCCCGCGGTTTTTTTCATTATTTTTTCGTAGATGTAGCTTTGTTCATCTGTAGCAAAGAGTTTGCCGTACCCTGGTCTGTTATCAGAGTTGAATGAGTATATCCCAATCTGAGTACTATTTGTGAGGTTAGGTATTGTTATGCTGCCAGCATATGTCTCATTGCCTGAGTTGCTTGTAAACCACGCTGTGCATTTGTCCTTGCCTTCGTAGACTATGTTTTTGATCCACCCGCTAGAGTACCAGCTGCATAGAGTAGTGTTGTCGCTAAGCTGCACGACTGTAGCATTGAGTCCGATTTCAGTATAGTTGCTTATGTTGAGGCCTAAACCTGCAGCTGCGGCTTGTATTACTCTGGGTGAAAGATATCCGTCCACCCATACTGCAACTTTGGTGTTGTTTTTAGATGACGCCTCGGCATAAGAGACATTACTTATGTAGGGTGTAGTATAATTTAGAAGCGAATAAAAGAACCTGTTTAGACTTGGTATTGAGGAAAATGCAAATGACTTAAGGCCGTACCTTTGATAAAGGTATTGTGACAGCAAATATCCCATAGGGCTTTCAAGATAGTAGTTTTCAAAGCCGCTGTTTTGCCGAAGCATGCCGTAAGAAGATGTTTCCTCTGGATTTTTTATCGTTAAGTTTATCTCGATTGATGAAAAGCTTCTGTTAGCTATGTTGTATAGATGCCCTGGATCTACCTCAGCGAGCACAACGTAGCTTCCGGGTTTTGAGAAGGTATAGTTGAAAGGAATGGTGACAGACATGTTTGGGGGGAGAGTCACATTGTATATGTTTATAAGATTGCCGTTTTCGAAGATCCCCATATTTATGCCTTTTGCTGCGACGTTGCCTTTGTTTGATATAAGTATATGCAGAGGTACGTTTTGGTATAGGTAGGCGCTGGTTGTTGCATTAGAAAACCTTAAGGTTACAAAAAGCTTAGGACTAGAGAAAGAGTTCTTAAATATTATAACTGCCACTACCACTGCGAAGAAAAGTATTGCCCAAATAAGCGCCTCTTTCTTATGCATGCAACTACACTGTTGTATTCTTGGTTTTCAAGTCATTGATAAGTTCGCCTATCTTTGATGCTACATCCCCGTAAAATGTGCTAAACAGGCTGCTGGCCCATACGTGTGCATCAAACCTGTCGCCTGAGTTTGGAGGCCTGAAGAAGAATTTTCCTTGGTTGTTTTCTACTATGCCCATCTTTTTCATTCTTAAAAGGTGATAACGCAGTGTCTTTTCGTTTATAGGCTCCCATTTTGAGCTTATATAGCCAATCATCTCATTTACATCTGGATCTGTATTATTAATAAACTGGAAGAAGACAAGCGCATCTAGTACTGAGATGGCGCTTAGCCTCGATTCTCCTGGGTTAATCACTCCTATAGAGAGTGCAAGCCACCGTATAGCTGCTCTCCTTGTCTCTTTAGCCTCTTTACTGAGCCTCAGGCTCCTTACAGTAAGTTCCCGCTCTATAAGTTGAGCTTCGTTCAATTCCACATTATCATCTATGATAAGACGCACAGAAAGTATATATTCGTTGGTCATGTCACCTGTGTTGCATCATCTTGCTGTCTTTCAAGCAGCAATCTTGCGTCGGTTATTCTTGCATCGCCAACCTTCATGAGCCTCACACCGCTTGCTTGCCTGCCGGTTCTGCGTATTGAGGCTATCGGAATTGTTATGCTTATGCCTTTTGAATTTATAAGTAGGAGATGCTTTTCATCCTTTACAAGAAGCGCTTTTGAAACGTTGCCTGTTTTTGCGGTTATCCTAATATTTATGACCCCCTTGCCGCCTCTGTTCTGCAGTCTGTATTTTTCGATCCCTGTTAGTTTTCCAAAACCCTTCTCTGTTACTGTGAGCACACTGCCCTCTTCCCCGCACGTTAGTATGTTTTTCGCTATATCGCTGTGGATCCTTATTCCGCGCACTCCCATTGATGACCTTCCTGTGAATCTCACTTTGCTTTCCATGAATTTTATGGCTTTCCCACCTGCTGTGACTATTACTGCATATTTAGCTTCAGTGTATGCCACCACATCGGCTATGTTGTCATTCTGATTTAATGTTATTGCACGTATACCGTTGGCTCTAGGCCGCGAAAACAGCTCACCTCTTACCTTCTTAATAAGGCCTCTTGAAGTAAGGAACAGGAGTTTTGTTGCAGTGAAATCCACGATATTTATTATGTCCACTATCTTCTCGTTGCTTATGTTAAGTAGATTTACTATAGCCTTGCCTTCTGTGTACCTGCTACTCTCTGGTATGTTGTATGCTTTTATCCAGTATGCGCGCCCCACGTTCGAAAAACAAACCAGATAGTCTTTATTGTTGCATGTCACTATATGTTTGACGTAATCCCCCTCGTTCAGATTTATTGATATTGTGCCTTTCCCGCCCCTAGCCTGCTCCTTGTAACTATCTGCTTTTATTCTTTTTACATATCCTTCTGCAGTAAGTATTATTGTCACCTTCTCGTTGCTTATTAGATCTTCGTCGCTTATCTCAGTACTGTCAGAATTTATTATTTCTGTTTTTCGCTTTTTCCCGTATTTTTTCTTCAGTTCTTCCATTTCCTCGGCTATTATTTTATCTATCTCCTTAGGGTCGCTTATTATGCGTGAATATCCCTCTGCTTTCTTTGTAAGTTCGTGTTTCTCTGACTGAAGGGATTCGCTTTCGAGGTGTGTTAGCCTGCTGAGCCGCATATCCAGTATTGCCACTGCCTGTTTTTCACTTAGGGAATAGTCGGTAATTAGATTTGTCTTTGCTGTGTTAGAGTTTTCGCTGCGTCTGATGGTCTTTATTATATCATCTATCCTTGAGATTGCAGAAAGAAGGCCATCTATAATATGCAGCCTGTCACTTGCAACCTTCAGGTCATATTTGGTTCTGCTGAGTATTATGTGGCGCCTATAATCTATGAAGGTGTTTATTAGCTGAAGTATATTCATACTCTTGAGGCTCCTGTTTACTACAGCCAGATTTATTATAGGATAGGTAATCTCAAGCTGTGTATGCCTGTAAAGGATATTTAGCGTATGCTCCGCACTTACATCACTTTTGAGCTCTATTACTACATTTATTCCTGACTTGTCACTTTCGTCGCGTATGTTGCGTATGCCGACTATTTTCTTAGCTCTAACTAAATTCGCAATGTTTTGTATTAACAAAGATTTATTTACACCATATGGTATTTCCCTAATTTCTATTCTTTTCTTCTCTTCATCCGTTTCGGCTTTTGCCCTTATTAAAAGTTGGCCTCTCCCGTATTTGTAACCGTTGTATGAGTTTTCTGACATTACTACGGTGCCACCTGTAGGGAAATCAGGTCCCTTTATAATCTTTAGCATATCATCCACGCTTGCCTCATTGTTTTCGAGCCTATAGCGTATCGCATCGCAGATTTCCTCCAAGTTATGTGGGGGGATATTTGTTGCTACTCCTACAGCTATCCCAGACGCCCCGTTTATCAGGAGGTTAGGGATCATTGCAGGTAGTATGGCGGGCTCTTTTTCAGTATTGTCGAAGTTAGGCACCATTTCTACTGTTTCTTTTTCTATATCATGCAGCATATCTTCAGACAGCTTGGTGAGTCTCACTTCGGTATATCGCATAGCTGCAGGAGGATCTCCATCAATAGACCCAAAATTGCCTTGGCCTTCGATAAATGGATGATTAATAGAGAATTGCTGTGCCATCCTCACTAAGGTATCGTATACTGCGATGTCCCCGTGCGGATGATATTTTCCTATAACTTCCCCTACTATCCTGGCGCTCTTTTTTGTAGGCTGGTCGTGTGTATTTTTCATACTGTACATTGCGTATAATATCCTGCGCTGAGCAGGTTTGAGCCCGTCTCTTGCATCAGGTATGGCCCTGCCTATAATAACGCTCATGGCATAGTCTATATAGCTTGATTGAAGTTCTTCTTCAATGTGAACATTATAGATATTTGACATCGCATCACTATATATCAAGGAAATTTGCCTCCTCGGAATGGTCATGAAGGAACTTTCGTCTTTGCGCTGCGTCAATACCCATCAATATCGAGAAGAGCGTATCCGCAGTCTGGGCATCCCTTATGTTGACCTTCTTTAGCCTGCGTTTCTGTGGGTCCATTGTTGTTTCCCAAAGTTGTTCGGGGTTCATCTCTCCAAGGCCCTTATAACGTTGGATTGCGGGATTTCCTCCCGAGGTATACAGTTTTTTAGAAAGTTCTTCTTCGCTGTATAAATAGGCTATTTCCTTGTTTATCGAGAGCTTATATAGGGGCGGTTGAGCAATATATACATAACCAAGTTCTAGGAGTTTGCGCATGTAACGGTATAGGAAGGTTAATAAGAGAGTCCGTATGTGGCTCCCATCTACATCTGCGTCGGTCATGATTATTATCTTTTTATATCTCACATTCTCGGGGTTGAATGTCTCGTTTATGCCAGTGCCAAATGCGGTTATCATTGATTTTATCTCTTCGTTTTCGAAGATTTTGTTAAAACTTGCTTTTTCTACATTGAGTATCTTCCCCTTAAGAGGTAAGATGGCTTGTGTGTGTTTATCCCTTCCCTGTTTACTCGACCCTCCTGCGCTTTCCCCCTCAACTATAAATATTTCAGTGTTTTCAGGATCATCGTCAATGCAGTCTGCAAGTTTTCCAGGAAGCACTGAGCTTTCAAGTAAATTCTTCTTCCTCACAAGCTCCTTCGCCTTCTGTGCGCTCTCTCTGGCGAGTGCTGTATTTGATGCTTTTTCTATTATCATCTTTGCATCGTGGGGGTGCTCTTCGAGATACCTAGAGAGCGTTGAGTAAACCTCGCTATCTACGACGTTCCTGATATAGGTGTTGCCCAGTTTTTCCTTAGTCTGCCCCTCAAACTCTGGGTTTTGCATAAATATTGCAATCACTGCGGACAAACCCTCCCTGACATCCTCGCCCGTTACCTTTACTCCGTTTCTCTCCGATAGTTTATTCTTTGATATGTATGCGGATATTGCGCGCGTAAGTGCCGTGTGGAATCCGAACACGTGTGTTCCTCCATCCAATGTCTTTATTGAATTTACAAAGGATTCCAGCTTTTCTTCATAGCTGGTGCTGTACTGCAGAGCGTATTCTATGATTACACTATCGGTAGATTTTTTTGAATGAATTATGCTGGTAAGAGGGGTTGCATTCTTGTTTATGAATGAGATAAAATCTTCAAGGCCATTTTCAGATAGGTATGTTTCTTCCTCGTGTTGGCCGAATCTATCATCTATAAGTCTTATCTTAAGCCCCTTGTTGAGGAAGCTTGTATTCATAAGGTGTTCTTTGAGGATTGTGGAATCGAACGTTTGAGGGTGAAATATTGATAGGTCAGGCTTAAATTCTACAGTGGTGCCGGTGTCCTTGGTTTGGCCAAGCACCTCTAACTCCGAGGCGGGTACGCCTTTGCTGAACAGTTGACGATAGACATTCCCATTTCTTTTGGAAGTGACCTTTGTAAACTCGGAAAGAGCATTGACTACAGTAAGTCCGACTCCATGGAGGCCTCCTGAAACTTTGTATACCTCATCGTTGAATTTTGCTCCTTTATGCAAAGTAGTCATTATGATTTCAAGTGCGTTTTTGTTGTATTTTGGAATTATTCCGGTGGGTATTCCTCTCCCATCATCGGTCACTTCTGCAATGTCCCCAGTATCATCCTGGTAGAGATGAACAGTTATGTTTTTACAAAAGCCTGCTAATGCTTCATCAACCGAATTGTCTATGATTTCGTATAAAAGATGTAGGGTTCCCAATGCACCTGTGGATCCTATATACATTGCTGGCCTTTTTCTTATTCCTTGTGCGCCTTCTAATACTATTATCTTAGAGGCATTATACTCATCACTATCACTTACCATATAACCATCGTGAAGACCTAGCCGTCATTAGTCATCGCAAGTTTGTATTAACGTATAGGCTTAATAGTATTTCTGGGTTAATATTTATACACATTGTGGTATGTACGGGTATGGAGCATTTGTATACGCAAACAACCTATAAAAGAGTTCGTACTTTGTGTTTTGTTTTATGCTGAGCACACTGCCCTCAATTTGAGAAATTCGAATAGTTATTTATACATTGAATATTCATACATCTATGCAACGTAACCCCCGAAGAGGTATGTAGTATGGATAAAAAAATAATAATTCTTGGTGCTGCAGGCCGGGATTTCCATAATTTCAACGTCATTTTTAGAGATAATGAAAATTATGAGGTAGTCGCATTTACAGCAAACCAGATACCGTATATTTCAAACAGAATATACCCCCCTTCTTTGTCAGGTAGGTATTATAAAAAAGGCATACACATATACGATGAATCAAAATTGGTGCAAATAATCAAAGAAACCGGAGCAGAAATCTGTGTTATGGCGTATAGTGATGTAGAGTACAATGAAGTTATGAGGAAGGCCAGCATTGTGAACGCAGCGGGCGCCGATTTCTGGCTTCTTGCTCCTGCAGCCACAATGCTCAAATCTAGAAAGAAGGTTATAGCGATATGTGCAGTAAGGACAGGGTGTGGTAAAAGTCAGACGGCGCGTTACGTTTCGAAGTTTATAAGAAGCATGGGAAAGAGGGTAGTTATAATAAGGCACCCTATGCCGTATGGAATACTTGATAAAGAGATTGTGGAAAGATTCAAGACCCTTAAGGATCTGGACCGCTACAACACCACAATAGAGGAACGTGAGGATTATGAACCCCACATAAGAAACAATTTTGTTGTTTTTGCAGGTGTTGATTATGAGAAAATCCTTAGAAAAGCCGAGGAAGAGGCTGATGTTATAATATGGGACGGCGGGAATAATGATGCGCCTTTTGTGAAGCCCGATCTCTTAATTACGGTAGCCGATCCGTTGAGAGTTGGAGATGAACTGACTTATTATCCTGGGGAAACTGTTGCAAGAATGGCAGATATATTGCTTATTAACAAAGTGAATTCGGCAAGCAAGAATGAAATTCGAAAGGAAAGGGAGAATTTAAGGATGATAAATAAGAAAGCAAAGATAATAATGGCGAATTCTGTTGTTTCTGTGGAAAACCCCGAAGTAATACAGGGTAAGAGTGTGCTCCTTGTTGAAGATGGACCTACAATAACACATGGAGGCATGAAGTTTGGAGCTGCGTCGGTTATTGCAAAAAAATATAAAGCAGGAAAGGTTATAGATGCTAGGCAGTATGCAGTTGGAGAGATAAAGGCGGCCTTAGACAAGTATCGTCACATTAAAAAAGAACTTCCCGCGGTGGGCTACAGCAAAAAGGAGATTGATGACTTAAAGACGACGTTGAATAACGCAAGATGCGATATAGTCGTGTCGGCGACGCCGACAGACCTTAGGCAGATAATAAAAACAAATAAGAGGATAATACAAGTTTCATACGAACTTGACCCTATAGGTAACGTTTTGGAAAACGAGATAAAATCCTGCGTCATGAAAGAATAATAGCGGGCCCGTAACTCAGCATGGTCAGAGTGACTGGCTCTTAACCAGTAGGCCGTGGGTTCAAATCCCACCGGGCCCGACTATCTGGCGGGGTTATATGGAGAAGCCACATTTTACAACCCTTGAACTTTGAACTAAAATCTTTATAAGGAGATGAGCCTTGTAGAATCTGTATAGTATCACAATTTATGTCCGTTTTGGTGTCACATGACACTACTAAAACATTTCAAGAATTACAAGACAAGAAATATATTAGATTTTGCCTTAGATTAATACAATGTTATTTTCTGAAGTGAAATTTGTACAAACATTCTTAATTTGTTAGATGTGTGTTTGAATAAGGTATGCAACTTTACATTCTGAATGATGAAATGAGAACCTTTTTTACACTAGATAGGAAGGGAGCCGTACTGGCACTGTTAATGGGCGCGCTCGTATTTGGATTTGGAGGTAGCGCTGGACCGTTTTTCCTACTGGCCTTGCTGCTTTTCTTGGTTATCTCTTATATAGCAACAGAGATGGGCAAGGAAATAAAGAAAAGAATTAGGACGTATGAAAAAGGTCGCGGATGGAGGAATGTTGTTGCGAATGGAATTGTACCTGTCGTTTTGGCTGCCTTTTATTATATAAACAGACTCCACAGACTTATGCCGGGAAGTGTGATTGTTGTAGCGTATGTAGGCAGCATTGCGGCTGTCGCGGCTGACACGTTTTCCAGTGAGATTGGCGTACTTGGGGGTATGCCGATAATGCTTCTTACGTTGAAAAGGGTGAAAAGAGGTGTTTCTGGAGGCGTATCGGTATTGGGTACCGTTGCAGGAGTATTTGCAGCGGCAGTTATCGGTTCTGTTGTGTTTTTTTATGTTGATTCCGTGTTGCTTGTTGCTGTAATAATGATAGCTGGGAGTGTAGGGGACATAGCAGATTCGTTTTTAGGTTATTTTGAAGTGAAGGGCATTGGAAACAAGTACACCTCAAATATCGCCTGTTCTATTGTAGGTGCCTTTGTGGGTGCCATTATGTTCTTTATGCTGCGCATCTACATATGATAAAATATACCAAGGAGCAGGCCATTCACAGACATTTTCATCTAACAAGGCTTTGTTGAATAAGCAAGCCATCTAACAAGTAATTATCTTATATATGATAAATGCTCTTTTTGGGAGGGCTGGTTGCTGCCTCCAGATATAGATGCATCTTCCATGTCTTTTATTATCCGCTCTGTTTCAGTTTTAATCTTTTCTATATTTTGGAGGTCTATGTCTATATTGAGGATTTTTTTAAGTATTTCAAGCACGGCTTTTGCGGCATTGGCATCTATTTCTAGCATGTTTGTTTCCCCCATTATGCATGCGCTTTCTATGCCTTGGCCTTTTGAGAAAGCAGGGATAAGGCCTGCCGACCCCCATATCGCTCCGTATGCTTTGCCGAATATTACTCCGCCCCTTTCGAGCTCCTGTTTCAGTTTTTTTGTTGTAGCCACGCCGAAGACCCTTGGATTATGTATGTAGTTGCTACCTGCGCTGTAGCCTCCTATCGTGTAGATACGCTCACAGCCCAGCGACCTGACAAATGAGACTATTTTTGAATTGACTTCGTATTGGCCTAATGGTGCCTCGGCTTGAGCATCTCCAAGGAGCACCACAATGCTCCTGCCTTTTTTGTTCTTAAAGTGGTAGAAACGATTATTTACAAGGCGCAACCCCCCGTTTTTCTGTATTACTACTTGGTGGGGGAAATAAGAAGAGTATAGCACTCCAATACGCTTTGCTCCGGATTCATTTTTTATATGCTCGCACACCAGGCTACCTACGCCCCCTATCCCCGGAAGCCCTACGATAAGTATAGGGTCATTTAGTTTTGCTTTTTTATTATAATATATCCTTGTATTCCTTGGCATAAAATCATCCTTTGGTATTCTTTATTGAAAAATTAAGACTTTTTGAGTATCTGTCCAGTATCCTTTCTGCTTCCCTTATCCTCCCTTCGGCCTTCGGATAATTTGCGTCTTCTGATGTCAGGCGGTAATGGGGAGCCCCTAAATAAAGTATCTTAACTCCTGCTTCTTCTATCTCGGAGCATATTTTTTTTATAAGAGGCATGCCGACATCACCAGAGGATGCGGTTAACTCCATCGTATAGGATACCTCATACCTTTTGGGTTTTGTGTTTTTTATGACAATTTCAGAAATTGCCTCGCTGAATTTTGGATTTTTAAGAAAATCGGTAAACGTCTTGTCAGAATAGGTCTTGCTGGTTAGTTCATAATAGGTTGTGATTTTTTTTGACAGCTCTTTTATTATGGCTTCCCTGTTCTGTTCGTTCTTGCTGTTTATTATAGCCTGATTGAAAAGTTTCTCTGATCTTTTTTCAAGGTTGTATTCGTTTATTTTGTCAGTGCGCTCTTTGTTGTTTGTTTTTTTTAGTGAAATGTCTACTGTTCTCTTTTCTTTGTCTACGGAAATAACTTTTGCTACAGATTTTTGGCCTTCTTTTATGAATTCGTGGATGTTTTTTATCCAGCCGGATGCTATTTCCGATATGGGCAGGTATGCATCTAGCTTGTACTCTATAAGTCCACAATATGCCCCATGCGGCACTATCTTGTTTATTTTTATTAACACCAGTTCTTTTTCTTCGGGCAACTCCCTGTTTATGAGCGTTTGAATCACCTCTTGATCTCTATTTTCTTCCTTGTCCTTAAGCCAAGTATGCGCTCCCTCTTTTTTTTGCAGATTTTACATTCCAAAAGCACTTTTTGCTTTTTGCCTAGTTTTTTAGGGTGTATTTTCAGCTCTACGCTTCCTACATAGCCTTTTATTGCGCGGTTGTGCCTTCTGGTGGCCTTGCCGAGCCCGCGCTGCATCCCGCGCGAGACGTTGTGTGTAGCGTGTTGGGTGTGTTTATTACATGTTGGGCAGTATGTATTGATTTCCTTTGATATTTTCATCTAAAACACCTTAAGTGACGTTTCGGCAGTGTTTTGCTGGTAGTTTATGGTGGTGAGTTGTTTGTTATGTTTGTTATAATACATAATATACATGCAGATATTTATAACCGCGTGGTTTGTCTTTGTTGTGATTTTTGGATTTTAAGTTATAGCTTCGCCTATCTTGTTGTTTACAAGGAAAGCTGCCTCTTCGCCTTCTGTGCACTCGATTATCTGGTTCGGTTCATACGGCCCCATTTTGCCTCCTTTCGGGTTTATTATCTCGGGTATTTTGTATAGTATCTTGATTTTTATTGTTTTTTGTTTTTCGCTTTTTTCTTCTATCAGTTTTTTGATTTTTGAGTATATTTCCGTTTCCTCTTCGGTTAGTTGCAACGGCGGCCGCCTGTCGTATGCAAGATAAACAAGCAGCTTCTGGAGCCTGCGTGTTTTTAATGCTTGGAGTGTTTTTAGGGTGTTTTCTTTTGTTTTTTTAGCTTCGGGACCGTCTTCGACCGTCACTGTGCTCCTTTCCTCTGCTTTTTTATAAAAATCCTTCGTGATGGGCAGAAGCTCGCCTGTTTTTTTCTCTTCGGCAAACTTGTCGAACACGGTTTTTATAAATTCTGCGCTCTCCATGTAACCGCCAGACCACATTTCCACTATTCTTCTAATATAATATTATTGATACAAGATATGTATTAAAACAAGGTTATTATTATAT